>DUTZ01000168.1 GCA_012841845.1 Actinomycetales bacterium
CCGGTCCGGCGGCGGCCCGCGGGGACCCGCGGGCGTCCGGCCAGGGCGTTCCAGGTCACGGCCGTAGGCCGGAGCACCGCCGAACACGGGTACGACCATCTCGCCGCGGAGGCGCTCACGGCTCTGCGCCGCGTGGGCGGCACCGAGGCGGTGGCCGAGTTCGCCCGCGACCGCGTGCGCTCGGTGATCGGCCACGTGCGCCCCGCCGAGGGGCCCGAGGACGTCGAGCGGGCCGCCCGCGACATCGCGGAGGCGCTCTCGGACGCCGGCTACGCCTCGTCCGTGGAGGACGCCGGCGGGGGGCTGCAGATCTGCCAGCACCACTGCCCCGTCTGGAACGTGGCGTCGCGTTTCCCCGAACTCTGCGAGGCGGAACAGGAGGTGGTGTCCGAGATCGTGGGCACCCACGTCCAGCGTCTCGCGACCATCGCGGGCGGCAACTGCGCCTGCACCACCAACATCCCCACGGGGACGGTGACCGCGGAAGCGCTCGCGGCCACGATCCCGTCCCAGGCCGACGCGACCGCGTCGGCTCCGACCCCCGAAAGGACAGCGCGATGACCATCACCCCAGACCAGGTGACGGCCGACGTCACCGGGCACGAGCCGACCACCGACGAGGAGCGGATCGCCTCCATCGGCCAGTACAACTACGGCTGGCACGACTCGGACGCCGCCGGCGCCGCCGCCCAGCGCGGCCTCTCCGAGGCCGTGGTGCGCGACATCTCGGCCAAGAAGGACGAGTCCGAGTGGATGCTGAACAAGCGCCTCAAGGCCCTGCAGACCTTCGAGAAGAAGCCGATGCCGGCGTGGGGTTCCGACCTCTCGGGGATCGACTTCGACAACATCAAGTACTTCGTCCGCTCCACGGAGCGGCAGGCCACCAGCTGGGAGGACCTGCCCGAGGACATCAAGAACACCTACGACAAGCTCGGCATCCCGGAGGCGGAGAAGCAGCGCCTCGTGGCCGGCGTCGCCGCCCAGTACGAGTCCGAGGTGGTGTACCACCAGATCCGTGAGGACCTCGAGTCCCAGGGCGTGATCTTCATGGACACCGACACCGCGCTCAAGGAGCACCCCGAGTACTTCGAGGAGTACTTCGGCTCGGTGATCCCGGCGGGCGACAACAAGTTCTCCGCGCTCAACACGGCCGTGTGGTCGGGCGGCTCGTTCATCTACGTCCCGCCGGGCGTCCACGTGGACATCCCGCTGCAGGCCTACTTCCGCATCAACACGGAGAACATGGGCCAGTTCGAGCGCACGCTCATCATCGTCGACGAGGACGCCTACGTGCACTACGTCGAGGGCTGCACCGCGCCGATCTACAAGTCGGACTCGCTGCACTCCGCCGTGGTGGAGATCATCGTCAAGAAGGGCGGCCGCTGCCGCTACACGACCATCCAGAACTGGTCGAACAACGTCTACAACCTCGTCACCAAGCGCGCCCGGGCCGAGGAGGGCGCCACCATGGAGTGGATCGACGGCAACATCGGTTCCAAGGTGACGATGAAGTACCCGGCCGTGTGGCTCACGGGCGAGCACGCCAAGGGCGAGGTGCTCTCCGTGGCGTTCGCCGGCGAGGGCCAGCACCAGGACACCGGCTCCAAGATGCTGCACCTGGCGCCCAACACCTCGTCGAACATCGTCTCCAAGTCGGTGGCGCGCGGCGGCGGTCGCTCGGCGTACCGCGGGCTCATCCAGATCAACCCCGGCGCCAAGGGCTCCAAGTCCAACGTCGAGTGCGACGCGCTGCTCGTGGACAACATCAGCCGGTCGGACACCTACCCCTACATCGACATCCGCGAGGACGACGTGACGCTGGGGCACGAGGCCACGGTCTCCAAGGTGAGCCAGGACCAGCTGTTCTACCTCATGAGCCGTGGGTTGGCCGAGGACGAGGCGATGGCGATGATCGTGCGCGGCTTCGTCGAGCCGATCGCCAAGGAGCTCCCGATGGAGTACGCCCTCGAGCTCAACCGCCTGATCGAACTGCAGATGGAAGGATCGGTGGGCTGACCACCATGACCGACACCACGACCCCCACCACGGGATCCGGCGCCGCCCCGGCGACGGACCGCTACGGCGTGCCCGTCACCGCCACCAAGGGCGACCAGTTCTCCTCCTTCGACGTCGCGGCCTTCGAGGTCCCGAGCCACAAGGACGAGATCTGGCGCTTCACGCCGCTCAAGCGGCTCCGTGGCATCCACGACGGCTCGAACGTCGCGGCCACCGGCCGCCTGCTCGTGTCCGTGGCCGAGCGCGAGGGGCTCACCACCGAGACCGTCGCCACCTCCGACGAGCGGATCGGCGAGGCCGGTGCGCCCCGGGACCGGGTGGCCGCGCAGGCCTTCACCTCCGTCGGGGAGGCGACCGTCCTCACGGTGGCCGAGGAGACCGAACTCGACGAGCCCGTGTACGTGACCGTCGACGGCCCCGGCGAGGGCGAGCTGGCCTACGGGCACCTGCAGCTGCGCCTCGAGCCGTTCGCCAAGGCGACGATCGTCATCGACCAGCGCGGCGGCGGCACGATCGCCGAGAACGTCGAGTTCGTGGTGGGTGACTCCGCGACCCTCGAGGTGGTGCTCATCCAGGACTGGGACGACGACGCCCTGCACCTGGCCGGCCATCACCTGCTCGTCGGCCGGGACGCCACCCTGACCTACACCGCCGTCACCTTCGGCGGCGAGGTCGTGCGGATCGCGCCGGTGGCCGGGTTCACCGCCCCGGGCGGCACCGTCACGCTCAACGGGCTGTACTACGCGGACGACGGGCAGCACATCGAGCACCGCCTCCTGGTGGACCACTCGGTGCCGAACTGCACCTCCGAGATCCTCTACAAGGGCGCCCTGCAGGGCGACGCCTCGTCGAACCTGCCCGACGCCCACACCGTGTGGATCGGCGACGTGCTCATCCGGGCCGAGGCCGAGGGCACGGACACTTACGAGATGAACCGCAACCTCGTCCTCACCGACGGGGCGCGCGCCGACTCGGTGCCCAACCTGGAGATCGAGACCGGCGAGATCGCCGGCGCCGGTCACGCCAGCGCGGTGGGTCGCTTCGACGAGGAGCACCTGTTCTACCTCATGTCCCGCGGCATCCCGGAGGAGGTCGCGCGCCGCCTGGTCGTGCGCGGGTTCTTCGGCGAGGTGATCAACCGCATCGGGGTCCCCGAGGTCCGCGAGCGGATCACCGAGGCCGTCGAGGTCGAACTCCAGTCCTCGGGCATCTGACCGCCGGCTCCACACCACCCCGACACTTCACGAGAAGATTGCGAGCACACTCCCCATGACCACTCTCGAGATCAAGGGCCTCACCGCCCGCGTCGCCGCGACCGAGGACTCCGAGCCGGTCGACATCCTCAAGGGCGTCGACCTCACCATCGAGTCCGGCCAGACCCACGCCATCATGGGCCCCAACGGCTCCGGCAAGTCGACGCTGGCCTACGTGGTGGCCGGCCACCCCAAGTACGAGGTCACCGGTGGCACCGTGACCCTCGACGGCGAGGACGTCCTGTCCATGGAGGTCGACGAGCGCGCCCGGGCCGGCCTGTTCCTGGCCATGCAGTACCCCACGGAGATCCCCGGCGTGTCCACCGCCAACTTCCTGCGCACCGCCGCCACCGCCGTGCGGGGCGAGGCGCCCAAGCTGCGCCACTGGGTCAAGGAGGTCAAGGAGGCCATGACCGACCTCGACTTCGACCCCGCCTTCTCCGAGCGCAGCGTCAACGAGGGCTTCTCGGGCGGCGAGAAGAAGCGCCACGAGATCCTCCAGCTGGACCTGCTCAAGCCCAAGATCGCGGTGCTCGACGAGACCGACTCGGGCCTGGACGTGGACGCGCTGCGCGTGGTGTCCGAGGGCGTCAACCGTTACCGCGAGGAGGAGAACGGCGGCATCCTCCTCATCACCCACTACACCCGTATCCTGCGGTACATCAAGCCCGACACCGTCCACGTCTTCGTGGACGGCCGGATCGCCGAGTCCGGCGGCCCGGAGCTGGCCGACCAGCTCGAGGCCGAGGGCTACGAGAAGTACCTCACCGCGGCCAACGCCTGAGTCGACCGCGGAACCGACGAGACAGCTGGGAGACGATGACCTCCACCCTCGACCTCACGGCCCTGCGGGCGGATTTCCCGATCCTGCAGCGCACGGTGCGTGACGACAAGCCCCTGGTCTACCTGGACTCGGGGGCGACCTCGCAGCGCCCCGTGCAGGTGCTCGACGCGGAGCGGGACTTCCTCCTGCACTCCAACGCGGCCGTGCACCGTGGCGCGCATCAGCTCGCCGAGGAGGCCACCGACGCCTACGAGGGGGCGCGGGCCGACATCGCGCGGTTCGTGGGCGCCGGGGTCGACGAGCTGGTCTTCACCAAGAACGCCACCGAGGCGCTCAACCTCGTGGCCTTCGCGTGCGGGGACGAGCGGTTCGGGGAGTACGCGTTGGGTCCGGGCGACGAGGTCGTGGTCTCGGAGATCGAGCACCACGCCAACCTCGTCCCGTGGCAGGAGGTGTGCCGCCGGACCGGCGCCACGCTGCGCTGGTACGGGCTCACCGACGACGGCCGCGTCGACCTGGACTCGCTCGCGCTCACCGACGCGGTCAAGGTCGTCGCCGTCACCCACCAGTCCAACGTCACCGGCGCCGTCACCGACGTCGCCCGCGTCGTGGAGGCGGCCCGGAAGGTCGGCGCGCTCGTGGTGCTCGACGCCTGCCAGTCGGTGCCGCACATGGCCGTGGACTTCCACGCCCTCGGCGTGGACTTCGCGGCGTTCTCCGGCCACAAGATGCTCGGCCCCACCGGCATCGGCGTCCTCTACGGGCGTCGCGAGCTGCTGCGGGCCATGCCCCCGGTGCTCACGGGCGGGTCCATGATCGCGACCGTGACCATGGAGGGCTCGACGTACGCCGATCCGCCGCAGCGATTCGAGGCCGGCGTGCCGATGGTGTCCCAGGCCGTCGGACTGGCCGCCGCCGTGCGCTATCTCGAGGGCGTGGGGATGGAGGCGATCGCCCGCCACGAGGAGGCGCTCACCGCGGCCACGCTCGAGGCGCTCGACGGCATCCCCGGCATCCGGGTCGTCGGGCCCACCGACATGGTGGCGCGTGGGGGAGCGGTCTCCTTCGTCGTCGACGGCATCCACGCCCACGACGTGAGCCAGGTCCTCGACGACGACGGCGTGGCCGTGCGCGTGGGGCACCACTGCGCGTGGCCGCTCCACCGCCGGCTCGGCGTGCAGTCCACCGTGCGGGCCTCGTTCGCGCTGTACAACACCCTCGACGAGGTCGAGGTGCTCGCCCGGTCGCTGCGCCGGGCCCAGGATTTCTTCGGAAGCGGAGGCGTCGCCCTGTGAAGCTGGAGCAGATGTACCAGGAGGTCATCCTGGACCACTACCGCCACCCGCACCACAGCGGGCTGCGGGAGCCGTTCGGGGCCGAGGTGCACCACGTCAACCCCACGTGCGGCGACGAGTTGACGTTGCGGCTGCGGCTCTCGGACGACCTCGCCACCGTGGAGGACGTCTCCTACGACGCCCAGGGCTGCTCGATCAGCCAGGCGTCGGTCTCGATGATGGCCGACCTCATCGTGGGCCGCCCGGTGGGCGAGGCACTGGAGGCCTACGAGGCGTTCCACGCCATGATCTCGTCCCGTGGCCAGGACGAGGGCGACGAGGAGATCCTCGACGACGCCGTGGCGCTCGCCGGCGTCTCTCGCTACCCCGCCCGGGTCAAGTGCGCCCTGCTCGGGTGGATGGCCTTCAAGGACGCCCTCGGCCGACAGACCGATCACACCCAGGAGTGAGTGACATGACCGAGCAGACGACCCCCTCGAACGACCCCGCCGTCAACGACCCCATGTCGGCGGAGGAGAACCCGACCCCGCCCGGCACCGCCTACAACGGCGAGTTCCGCCCGGACCCCAACCGCCCCGAGCAGTCGGAGGACGACCTCGCGCTGGTGGCCGACATCGAGGAGGCCATGCGCGACGTGGTGGACCCCGAGCTCGGCATCAACGTGGTGGACCTGGGCCTGGTCTACGACATCTGGGTGCGCCCCGGCGAGACCCAGGGCTCGACCATCTGTCGACTGGACATGACGCTGACCTCGGCGGCCTGCCCGCTCACCGACGTGATCGAGGACCAGGCCCGCAGCGCAGTGGTGGGCTCCGACCTGGCCAACGAGCTCGAGCTCAACTGGGTCTGGATGCCGCCGTGGGGTCCGGGGATGATCTCCGACGACGGCCGCGAGCAGCTGCGCGCCATCGGCTTCACCGTCTGAGCCGCCGCGCCGGGCCCCCCGAGACGCCGCCCCCGGAACCCCTCCGGCGGGCGGCGTTCGATATTAGGGTGAGCTCATCTGTCGGGAGGGGCGGACATGCCACACGGATTCGACCTGCCGCGTCGGCGGTTCCTCGCGGGGCTGGCCGCGGCGCCTGTCCTCGCGTCGGTGACCTCGGCGTGCGGCCGACGCGGGCAGCCGGAGCGCTTCTTCGAGGACGAGGGCGTGGTCGAACTCATCGCCGCCGCCGAGAAGGGGGACGGCGCCCGCGCGGCGCAGCTCGTGGCGGACGGCGTCGACCCCAACGCGCTCGGTAACGACGAGGATCCGCGCCGCGTCGCCCTGACCCCGTTGCACTACAGCGTGGAGTTCTCGCCGCTGCGGGCGATCGGCGTCCTGCTCGACGTGGGGGCCGACCCGTTGCGCCCGCACGCACCGGACAGGGGACCGAAGGGGGGCGAGAACGTCCCGCACTACGCGGCGCGGCGCGACCTCGCTGAACCGCTCCGCGAACTCTTGTCCCTCCGCCCGTCCGTGGTCGAGGCCCCCGCGAGGACGGGCGGCAATTTGCTGCACTCGGTGGCCGGATCGATCAACCTGGAGGACCGGTCCGACGCCGACGACAGTCTGCTGAGGCAGGCGATCGACGCCGGGGCAGACCTCGACTCCCGGCAGACCGTTTCCGGGTGGACGCCGTTGTTCTCCGCCGCCGCCGTGCACAACTGGCGCGCGTGCCTGGTCCTCATCCGCGCAGGCGCCGACGCCGGGCTTCGCGACGCGCAGGGCAACCGGTGGTTGGGGATGATCATGAAACATGACGACTCCATGCTCACCGCCGAGTTCCGCAACGGCCGACGCGAGGTCGTGCGTGAGCTCGAGGCCCGCGGTTTTCCGACGGAGTACTGACCGCGGAACGACCGAGGCCCGCCCCCCGCGGAAGGGCGTGGGCACCGACCGCGCGGATCATCCCCGCCTTGCCGTGCGCCGGCATCCGCGCCCACATGCCCCACATCGCGGCCGCCACCTGGTAGGAGGGGCTCGAGCCGTCGAGGAACCACAGCTGGCGTCGGGGATCGATGCGTCCGAACGCGCCGAAGAGCTGGCGCAGAGTCCGCTCGTCCGCGTGGAGGAGCGCACCCAGACCCAGTTCCTGTAGAGCGGTGGCCCGGCGCGATCGGGGTGCGGGCAGCGGATATCCCGTCACCACGGCGTGGACGGCCGCCGGCACCGCCTCGAGCATCGATGCCACTGAGTAGCCGGTCGCGGCGTGGCCGTGACCGCCCGCGGTGCCGAACGCCTCGATCAGCGTGTCGGGGTGCGGCGGTGGGGGCAGCAGTGGGATGCGGACCTCCTCGACGGACAGCGGTGCGTCGATCACCTCCTCGGCGACGCCCCGCCGTAGCAGCCGCGACCGGAGGCGGCGGGCCAGGACGGCCGGGTCCGGGGCCGGATCGCCGGCCAGACACGTCTCCTCGAGGAGGACGCGCGTCGGATCCACCGGGATCGCGTACAGGAAGGTGGGGCCGAGCTCGTCGTCGTCATGATCGGTGCGCCAGTCCATGAACAGCGCGGGATCCCCGCCGAGGGCGGGTGCGGCGTCGGCGGTGGGCAGGACGATCCCGTACGCGGTCTGCATAGGTACGCCGGGGCCCGGGCGGGCGCCGCGGCAGTCGACGACGCGGTGGGCGCGGCGGGTGAGGGCGCGTAGGCCGGCGTCGTCGACCCGGGACCGCTCGATCGTGACTCCCGCGCCGAGGGGGAGCGCCTCGCGTAGGCGCGCGGTGTCGAGGACCGCGTACTCCATGCCGATCACGTGCCGCTCGGACCCCTGGGTCGTGGGGCTGTGCAGCGTGGGCCCGGCCACCGTGTGCGCGAGCACGTCGCGGCCGAGCCACGGCGGGAGCTGCTCGGTCCACAGGGAGAGGGTCTGGCGCCACGGGGCGTCGGGGCCGGGATCGACGGCGAGGACGCGCAGGCCCTCCGCGGCGCAGCGCGAGGCGAGCGCGCGGCCGGCCGGCCCGAGGCCGACGACAGCGACGTCGGCCATCGCACTCCCCGTAGCATTCATCACCGGTAAGGGTAGCCAAGGCGCTCCGCCCGCCCCTGACCGCCGGGCCGCCACATCCACACGCCTCAGGTGCATTCACACACGAAATCTCCCGTGTGGATGCGCACCAGGCGTGTGGATCCGACGGAGTGGGGGAGGGACGGACGCGGTGGCCCCTGAGGCGCACGTCACCGGAGTCGTCCCGGGGAGCGCCCGGCGGTAGAGTGGCAGGTCGGCCCGCTTCCGGGCGACCCCACCGCTTGACCCCCACCGCCCGAGACGAGGTACCCGCGCACGTGATCACGATCGACGACCTGGAGGTGCGCGCCGGCGTGCGCACCCTGCTCCACATGGACGGGTCCTCGCTGCGGGTCCAGCCGGGCGACCGGATCGGCCTGGTGGGCCGGAACGGTGCGGGTAAGACGACGACGATGAGGATCCTCGCCGGCGAGGGCGAGCCTTATGCAGGGAAGGTCGGCCGGACCGGCGAGATCGGCTACCTGCCGCAGGACCCGCGCGAGGGCAACATGGACCAGCTCGCGCGGAGCCGGGTGCTCTCGGCCCGCGGGCTGGACGTGCTCATGGCGCAGATGGCCGAGGCGCAGGAACTCATGGCCGATGCCGACGACGAGGCCGTGCGGGACAAGGCCGTGCGCCGCTACGGGCGGCTGGAGG
>DUTZ01000169.1 GCA_012841845.1 Actinomycetales bacterium
CCGCCCGCGCCCGTGCCCGGCCCGGGCGCACCCGAGGGCTGCGCCGACCTGGTCGAGCCGCTGCACCGCCTGGCCACCGGCGCCTACGCCGACCCGGAGGCCGCGGAAGCCACCGCCGAGGAGGCCCGCCGGCTGGCCGACGCCACCGACGACAACGCGCTCTCCGCCGTCGCCCGCCGCATGTCGGGGCTCGCGGCCGGACCCGACGTCGACCCGGCGGCGCTCGCCGCGGAGTGGGACCAGGTCCGGCAGATCTGCGTCCTGGACTGACCGCCCCTCGGACTGACCGCCCCTCGGACTGACCGCCCCCGGACCGATCGGACCGAAACGTCGCCCGTCGTGCCACACCCTCTCGTTCAGCCCTTTGGTGAACGCTCCGCAGAGTTCGGTGTACGCCTCACGCGTCCGAGGCCGGGATTCTCGCGAAATCTGTCGACCAAACATCAAGCACGGTCGACCAACCTCGGGCCAGCGGCCGGGTGCGCCTACCCTGGCCGGCATGCCACCCCCTCTGCGCCGTCGTTCGAGCACCCCGCGCCCGCCCGCCGGGCCGACGCTGCCCCGCCGCGAGCAGCTCACGCCCCCGCGCACCGATCTCGCGACCGACGCCCAGTGGGACGGCGTGCTCGCCGGCGCCGCGGACGCCCCCGACCCGGCCGACGGCCCGCCCCGGATCGGCGGCGCCGAGATCCGCGAATCGGTCCTCGAGGGGCTGCGCCTCAGCGGGGCGCGGGCGGAGGGGCTGCGCCTCAGCGACGTCACGCTGGTCGGCTGCGACCTGTCCGGGGTGTTCGCCGACGGTGCGTCGCTGGCGCGGGTGCGGTTCGTGGACTGCCGGCTCACCGGCCTGGTGCTGTCGGACGCGCGGCTGACGGACGTGAGCCTCGAGGACTGTCACGCCGACATGCTCAACCTGCGCATGGCCCGTCTCGAGCGGGTGCGGTTGGCGGGGACGCGGGCGCGGCAGGCGGACCTGCTGGAGTCGCAGGTCACTGACCTGACCACCGAGGCGGCGGACCTGCGGGAGGCGGACGTGACCCGGGCCCGGTTCGCGGCGGCGGACCTGCGCGGGGCGGAGCTGGAGGGCGTGCGCGGGGCGGGGTCGCTCCGGGGCGCGGTCATCGCGCCGGAGCAGACGCTGGGGGTGGGCCTGGCGCTCATCGCCGAGGCCGGGATCAGGGTGGAGTGATCAGGGCAGGTGGGTGGCCGCGTCGCGCCACTGGTTGACGGCCCGGTTGATGACGGCCTGCAGCTGGAGCACCTGGTCGCGGTCGGTGAGCACGATGCCCTCGGGGCCGGTCCGCAGCACGAGTTCGGGGGCCCCTCGGCTCGCGCCGCTGGCGTCGAGCACGACGGTCTCGCTGACGGACACCTCGAGGACGGGATCGTCCTCCGGGCCGTCGATCTCCGTGACGAGAGCGTGACGGAAGGCGGGGGTGGTGAGGTCGATGGTGGCATCGGTCATGAGGGACTCCCGATGGTGCTGGTGTGACGTCACCAGCGTAAGCGAGGAAATGACCCCATCGAACTGGTGGGACAGCGTGTTACGGGTTGTGATGAACCTGTGACCCCTGCCACTCCACCCACCCCCGTTCGGGCGTCCCGGCCGGGTCCGGCCGCCCGGATCGGGCCACGTCACGCCGCCCCTGCGGGGAACGGGCCACGGAACTGTACGCAGGGTCCAGAGCGGTCACCCCGCCCGTCCGGGGACGTAACTCCCCCTCGCGCACTGCCGATATGACAGGTGACGGGCGGCCGGCGCGCGCCCGACTTCCCCGTAGGAGGGTGGCGCCCGGCCGCCCGTCCCTGTTCGGTTACCGCGCGCGCGGCGAGGGGCCGCGGTCGGCCACGTCCTTGGCCGTGTCCGGACTCTTGGCTTCGGCCCGGCCACCGACGTGGGCCTCGGCCCGCATCCGTTCGCTCATGTGCGGGTGGTGCAGCTCGAACGCGGGCCGTTCGGAGCGGATCCGCGGGAGTCGGTCGAAGTTGTGGCGCGGCGGCGGGCAGGAGGTGGCCCACTCGAGGGAGTTGCCCGCCCCCCACGGGTCGTCCACGGTGACGATCGCGCCGTAGCGCCAGCTCTTCACGACGTTCCAGACGAACGGGAGCATCGCGATGCCGAGGAGGAACGAGCCCACGGTCGAGACCTGGTTGAGGACGGTGAAGCCGTCCGACTCCAGGTAGTCGGCGTAGCGGCGCGCCATGCCCTGGTTGCCCAGCCAGTGCTGGACGAGGAACGTCACGTGGAACCCGATGAACATGAGCCAGAAGTGCCACTGCCCGAGTCGCTCGTCGTACATCCGGCCCGTCATCTTGGGGAACCAGAAGTACACACCGGCGAACGTCGCGAACACGACCGTGCCGAACACCGTGTAGTGGAAGTGAGCGACGATGAAGTACGTGTCGTGGAGGTGGAAGTCGATCGGCGCCGAGGCCATCATCACCCCCGTCAACCCTCCGAGGAGGAAGGTGACGAGGAAGCCGAGCGAGAACATCATCGGCGTCTCGAACGTGAGCTTTCCGCGCCACATCGTGCCGATCCAGTTGAAGAACTTCACGCCCGTCGGCACGGCGATGAGAAACGACATGAAGGAGAAGAACGGAAGCAGCACGGCACCGGTGGCGAACATGTGGTGCGCCCACACCGCCATGGACAGCGCCGCGATGGCCAGGGTCGCGAAGACCAGGCCGGCATAGCCGAACAGCGGCTTGCGCGAGAACACCGGGAAGATCTCGGAGACCACCCCGAAGAACGGCAGCGCCAGGATGTACACCTCGGGGTGCCCGAAGAACCAGAACAGGTGCTGCCACAGGATCGTGCCGCCGTTGGCCGCGGAGAAGATGTGTCCGCCGAACTGGCGGTCGTAGAACACGCCGAGCGCCGCGGCCGCCAGCAGCGGGAACACCATGAGGATGAGCACCGAGGTCACGAGCAGATTCCACGTGAAGATCGGCAGCCGGAACATCGTCATGCCCGGCGCGCGCAGGCAGATGATGGTGGTGAGGAAGTTGACGGCGCCGAGGATCGTCCCGATCCCACCGATGGCGACGCCGAGGATCCACAGGTCCGCGCCGACCTGCGGCGAGTACTCGACGCTCGACAGCGGCGCGTACATCGTCCAGCCGAACGCCGCGGCGCCGCCGGGGGTGAGGAAGCCGGAGAGCATCGTCACGCCACCGGAGAGGAAGAGCCAGTACCCGAGTGCGTTGAGGCGGGGGAACGCGACGTCCGGCGAGCCGATCTGCAGCGGCATGACGTAATTGCCGAATCCGATCACGATGGGGGTCCCGTAGACCAGCAGCATGATCGTGCCGTGCATGGTGAACAGCTGGTTGAACTGCTCGTTCGACAGGAACTGCATCCCCGGCAGGAACAGTTCGGCGCGGATGAGCAGCGCCATGAGTCCGGCGATGAAGAAGAACACGAGGCAGGTGGCGATGTACATCAGGCCGATCTTCTTGTGATCGGTCGTGGTGAACAGCTCCTGCCACGAGAGCCGGAAGGGTCGCCGGACGGCGGGCGCGGAAGCGGCGGGACCCGTCACCTCGGTCCCGGCGTCGAGCATCTTGGTCATGGAGCTCCTCTCATGGCGCCGACCATAGGACCGGCCCCCCGGAACGTCATTGACCGAAATCAATTCCAGCGGAAGCGCTATCAGTCGCGACCACGGACAATGGGGGCATGGAGTCGAATCTGGTGGCGGCCGCGATCCGATCAGCGCCGCTCTTCGCCGCCCTTCCCGCCCGGTGCCACCCGCCGCTGGAGTCGGCCGCCGACGTCGTCGAGTTCGAGCCGGGCGAGCTCGTCCAGTCCCCCGGTCGGGCGGTGCGTGCCGTCTCCGTTGTGGCCTCCGGAATGCTGCGGGTCGATCACCACGGGCAGGAGCAGCAGTCGAGGGCGGTACGGATCCTCGGCCCGGGCGACCACGTGGGGCTCGTCGCGTACCTCCTCGGGTCGCCTCCACCCACCTCGGTCGTGGCCATCGACCGGGTGACGGTCGCCGAGGTGCCGTTCGACGCCCTCCGCGCGGTCCTGGTGGACTGCCCCGAGTTCGTCGCGTCGATGCTCACGACGCTCGCGACCGGCCTCATCGAGTGCGAGCACCGCCTCGTCTCCCTGGCGACGGGCGACGTGCGGTCGCGGGTCATCTCGTTCCTGCTCTCCCTGCCGATCTCCTCGAGCGGGGCCGACGGGCGGAGGGTGGCCTTCGTCGTCCCGCACTCGGACATCGCGTCGTTGCTCGGCACGACGCCCGAGACGCTGAGCCGCCGCCTCACCGAGCTCGTCGATGACGGCCTGGTGGAGCGCGTGGCGCCCGGCGAGTTCCTCCTCGACGAGGACGGACTCGTCGCCAGCCTCCGACGCGCGTAGGCCCCACCCCCTTGCCCCGGGCGCCGCCCCGGCGGGGAGGACACCCGGGCACAGATCCTCGACGCGGCGCGCCGGCTCTTCGCCGAGCGGGGACTGCGGGGGACGACCGTCCGCGCGGTCGCCGACCAGGCGGGCTGCGACCCCGCGCTGGTCCACCACCACTTCGGCAGCAAGCAGGACCTGTTCCTGGCCGCCGTCGAGATCCCGGTGGACCCCGAGCTGGTCCGGACGCACCTGCGCGAGGCACCGTTCGAGACGCTCGGCGACACCCTCGCCGGAGCCGTCCTCAGGCTGTGGCACTCGCCCGTCGGCGAGGGGCTCGCCGCCACCTTCCGTACCGTGCTCGCCGACGACCGGGGCGAGGTCATCTCCGACTTCCTGCTCTCGGCCGCCCACCCGGTCCTGCTCGAGCGGCTCCGGGACCGGGAGCCGGCGATCACCGACCCCGACGCCGAACGCCGCATCGCCCTCACCGTGACACAGCTGATCGGCGCGGTCGTGGGCCGCCGATTCCTGCGGATACCGGCACTCACCGCGCTGGCGGTCGAGGAGCTGGCGGAGGCGATCGGCCCGACGCTGCAGCGCCACCTGGAGGGACGGACGGACTGAGCGCGACCTCACACGGTCGGCGGACGCACGAGCCGCCACCGACCGCGGGCCCGGAGGCCCGGAGCCGGCGGCGGCTCGTCTTGACCTCGGCGACAAGGGGGAGTCGTCGGGATCGGTTGAGCAGGATGATTCCCAGTCCTCCCGCTCGGGAGAGGCCAGCACAGCCTCGGTGGGAAAGAGTAGTCCGCACCCCCGGGGCCGTCAACGCGTTCCCGCGCGGGAGACGCCTCAGTTTGCGTGTGCGCGACGCTTTTTGACGGCGAGAGCGAGCAGTCTCCAACCGATGAGGAACAGCGCGGTCACCAGACCTGCCACGAGGATGAAGCTCCAGTGGGGCACCCCGCCCTCGCTGAGACCGCGCACCGTCATGCCGCCGACCAGCGTCGTCAGCCACAGGATCACGCCCGTGGACACGGCGGTCGGCGCCCGCCGCATCGCGAGGACCGCCACCCACCCGACCAGCAACGCCAGGAGGAACGGCCACGCCGTCCCCCAGATCTGCGCCACTCCCAGCCCCTCCGAGTGGGCACCCCGGCCGAAGGCCGAGAAGACCACCACGAGCACGGCATCGATCAGGAACACCAGGAAGGGGGCCATCGGGCTCATCCGCCTCTCTCGTCGTCACTCATGTCCCGGCCGTACTCCGTGGCGCCCTCCGCGGGGCGGCGGAACCGGATCGGGCCGGACCAGTACGGCTGTGTCAGGGGCCAGGTCGGGGACGCGGCCGGCCGCGCGGGGGTCGCCGAGG
>DUTZ01000170.1 GCA_012841845.1 Actinomycetales bacterium
CGACGCCCCGCGCGGCCCCGTGGGGCCCGCGCAGCCGAACATCCTCGCCGCGATGGCGCACAGCGTCGTCCACCCCGAGGCCGCCCCGCCCGGTGCCAACGACTGGTCGTGCCGTCCCACGGCGGACAAGCCCCACCCCGTGATCCTCCTGCACGGCACGTTCCTCAACGCCTACGTGGGGGCGGCGGGGATGGCGCCCGCGCTCCGGGACGCCGGGTACTGCGTCTTCGCCCCCACCTACGGCGCGGACGCCGATCCGCTCATCGGCGCGGCCCCCGGCGTCAACGCGATCGGCGACATCCGGGAGTCCTCGCGGCAGGTGGGCGCGTTCGTCGAGCGGGTCCGCGCCGCGACCGGAGCCGAGCGGGTGGACCTCGTGGGCCACTCGCAGGGCGCGCTCGTGAGCCGGCACTACGTCACCCTCGGCGGCGGGGCCGAGAAGGTGCGCACACTGGTGTCCCTGGCCGGCTCGTTCCACGGAACCACTCTCGGGGGGATCGCGGTCCTCGGCCGTCGGCTCCAGGAGTTGGGGTGGCCGAACGGCGACTCCACGAGCCTCGTCGCCGGGACCGCTGCACGGCAACAGCTCGCCGGCTCGGACCTGCTCGCCGAGCTCGACGCCCACGGCGACACCGTTCCCGGCGTCCGGTACGCCGCCCTGGCCACCCGCTACGACGAGGTGGTCAACCCCTACGAGTCGCAGTTCATCGCCCCCGGCCCCGGCGCCGAGGTGCACAACGTCACGCTGCAGGACGGGTGCGAGCAGGACCTCTCCGAGCACGGGTCGGTGATCTACAACCGTCGAGCCCTGCACCTGGTCCGGCAGGTGCTCGGCGACCCGGCGGCCGCGGGCCCCGCGCCGTGCGAGCCGACGCTGATCGTGGCACAGCTGCCGCCGGGCTGAGCCCGCCGTGGCTATGGTGGGCCCTGACACGGGGTGCCGCCCGCCGGGCGGCTGAGATCACACCCGTTGAACCTGATCCGGGTCGTGCCGGCGAAGGGATGTCGAGGCGATGCCCGTGCCCCCTGCCCGCCCCGGACGGAAAGTGGGAGACATGCGTATCGACGAGCAGATCGTCCTGGTCACCGGCGGGGCCCGTGGGCTCGGCGCCGCTATCGTGCGGGCCTTCGCACGCGAGGGCGCGCGGGTCGTCGTCAACTATCACCGCAGCGCCGACGCGGCCGCCGCGCTGGTCGCGGAGGTCGGTGAGGACCGGGCCGTGACGGTGCGGGCCGATGTGACCGACGACGACGAGGTCCGCCGCCTGTTCACCGAGGCGCGCGAGCGGTTCGGCGCCCCGGTCACCACCGTGGTGAACAACGCGCTGGTGGATTTCTCGTTCAACGGCGACGCCCGGCCCTCCGTCGAGTCCATCCGCTGGGAGGACTTCGACGCGCAGCTGCGCGGGGCGCTCAAGGCCACGATGTCCACGACGCAGGCGGCCCTGCCCGGCATGCGGGAGGCCGGCTACGGGCGGATCGTCTCGATCGGCACCAACCTGGTCCAGCATCCCGTGGTGCCGTACCACGACTACACGGCCGCCAAGGCCGCCGCGCTCGGGCTGACGCGCACGCTGGCCACCGACCTGGGGCCGGACAACATCACGGTGAACATGGTCTCGGGCGGACTGCTCCGCACCACCGACGCGAGCGCGGCCACGCCCGAGGAGGTGTTCGACCTCATCGCCTCCGGCACGCCGCTGCGGCGCGCCACCGAGCCGGCCGAGCTCGCCGACGCCGTGGTGTTCTTCGCCTCCCCGTGGGCGCGTGCGGTGACGGGACAGAACCTCATCGTGGACGGCGGCCTGGTCAAGGGCTGACCAGCGCCGGGGCGACCGCCACCCCTCGTCGTCATCCGGAGGCTCCGGGTTTTCGCTCACTCGCGCACCCCTCGTCCGTGACCTCGCCGCACCCTGTGCCACACGCGCACCAGGAGCGCCACACACGCGGCCCGGATCAGCACCCGGCCACCGGTACCCGCCCACCGGAGTGCGCGAATCGGGCTCTCCTCGGTGTGCGAATCGGTATGCCGATCCGGTCTCGCACAGTGTGTGGGCGGGTTTCGCTCACATCGTGCGGCACGGCCGGCGTGTGGCGCCGCCGGACTCCCGCGCCGCCCGGCGTCTCCGCGCCCCCACCTGCAACGACGCGCGCCGGCCGCGGCCCGGGCGCCGCGGGAGGGGTGCGCGAGTGAGCGAATTCCCCGAGCATCACGGAGAGCACCTCGCCGGTCGCGCTAGATTCCGGATATGGAGATCGGATCGATCGTCACGGTGAGCTGGTGGGCGATCCTGCCGCTCGTGGTGGTGGGCTCGCTGCTGCACTTCGCCTACGACTGGTCGCGGCACCACCGCGCCGTGGCCGTGTTCGCGGCCGTCAACGAGAGCTACTGGGAGCACGTCAAGATCGCCGCGTGGCCGTCGATCGCGCTGTACGCGGCCCTGTTCGCGCTGGGCGGGTACCGGCACGCCGCGTTCGTGCCCGCCGCCGCGGTGGCCCTGTACTCGATCCCGGTGAGCATGGTCGGGATGGTCTTCCTCTACAAGGCCCTGGCCGGCCGCAACGTGCTGTGGCTGGACATCGCGCTCTTCGCCGCCGCGATCGCGCTCGCGCAGGCCAACTTCGTCCTGGTCCTCACCCACCTCCGGCCCGACACCGCGATGGTGGTGATCGCCGCCTGCTACCTCGTGGGGATCCTGGTGGCCTACACGCGCTTCACGCTGCGGCCGCCGCGCGAGCCCGACCTCTTCGTGGACCCGCTCACCCACCGCTACGGGCTCGCCGCGCACCCCGACGGCCCGGGCAGCCCGGGCGGTGCCGACGGGGCCGGCGACGGCCCCGTCGCCGTCACACCACCGAGCCGATGAGCAGGCTCGCCGCCCCCAACGCCGAGACCAGGATC
>DUTZ01000171.1 GCA_012841845.1 Actinomycetales bacterium
CCACCGCAGGACGCCGTCCGCGGGGGCGCGGAGCGTCTCGACGTACGGGGCGACGGGCAGCGGGGCGTCCGGGTCGCCGCCCTGGGCGCGGATCATGGCCCGGTAGGAGTCCATGGCGCGCCCGTCCGTCAGGCGCGGGCGCGGGTCGTCGGCGATGCCCACCGACTGCAGCGCCTCCTCGGCGAGAGCGCACGTCAGCTCGATCATGTCGGCGGGCCCGCCGCCGGCGAGGATCTCGACGCACTCGGCCACCTCGAGGGCGTTGCCGACGGCCCGGCCGAGCGGGGTGTGCATGGCGGTGACGAGCGCGCCGCAGCGCAGCCCGGCCTCGGTGCCGATCCCCACCATCGCGCGGGCGAGCTCCTCGGCGTCGTCGCGGTCGGTCATGAACGCCCCCGACCCGCACTTGACGTCCAGGACCAGGGCGCCGGTGCCCTCGGCGATCTTCTTGCTCATGATCGACGAGGCGATGAGCGGGATCGACGGCACCGTGCCCGTCACGTCTCTCAGGGCGTAGAGGGCGCGGTCGGCGGGAGCGAGGTCTCCGCCGGCGGCGCAGATCACCGCGCCGGTCTCCCCGAGGATCCGGCGCATCCCGTCGGTGTCGAGATCGGCACGCCAGCCGGGGATCGCCTCGAGCTTGTCCAGGGTGCCGCCGGTGTGGCCGAGGCCCCGCCCGGACAGCTGCGGCACCGCGACGTCCCACGTGGCCAGGAGCGGGGTGAGCACGAGCGTCACCGCGTCGCCGACGCCGCCGGTCGAGTGCTTGTCCACGGTGGGCACGGGCCGGCCCCCGCGCTCGAGGCCCGCGAAGTCCAGCCGGGTTCCCGACGCCACCATCGCGGCCGTCCACCGGGCGAGCTCCCGGCCGGACAGGCCGCGGAAGTACACAGCCATCGCCAGCGCCGCCATCTGCTCGGGCGGCACGACCCCGCGGGTGTAGGCGTCGATGATCCAGTCGACCTCGTCGTCGTCGAGCTCCCGCCCATCCCTCTTGGCCTCGATGATCCTCACCGCGTCCAGGCGCCGCGACCCCGCGCTCACGCCAGGTCCCCCGGGCCGAATGCGTCCGGCAGCAGTGCGCCGAGCGGCACCGGGCCCCGCGCGGTGTGGACGACGAGGTCCGGGCCGCCGTGTTCGTGGAGGAGTTGCCGGCAGCGCCCGCACGGCGCGAGGTGCTCACCGGAGTCGGTGACGACGACGAGCTCGAGCAGCCTCCCACCCCCCGTGCGGTACAGGTCCGAGACGAGCGAACACTCCGCGCAGAGGGTGAGGCCGTAGGAGGCGTTCTCGACGTTGCATCCCGTCACCACGCGAGGCTCTCCGCCACCCGCCGGGGCCGCGAGCGCCGCGGCGCCCACCCCCAGTCGCGAGTACGGGCGGTACGCGTGCGCGGCGGCCCGGAGCGCCTCCGCGCGCAGCCGTTCGCCGGCGCCGGAGCGCTGGGCAGCGGTTTCGTCACCCGACCCCATGTTCTACTCCCCGGTAACTTGATTAAGGGTCCCCTAACTGCATAAACCCCCTCGGACACACGTTACCCACCCTCCTTCTCATCAGTGCGCTCTCAGGTCTAGAGTCCTAGGTGGCGCCCGCTGTGCCTTCCGGCCGGTGCGGGCGCCGACGGCATCACGCCCAGACGATTCGGAGGCACGACAAGCCCATGAGCAGTACCGCGCAGGCGCCGGCGCGTCCGGCCCCCACCAAGAAGACCAGCGTCTACAAGGGCGACCCGGGGATGTGGGCGTGGGTCGCGCACCGTATCTCCGGCGTCGCGATCTTCTTCTTCCTCCTGGTGCACGTGCTCGACACGGCTCTCGTCACCGTGAGCCCGGAGACCTACAACGCGGTCATCGACACGTACAAGATCTGGCCCGTCGGCCTCATGGAGATCGGCCTCGTTGCGCTCGTGCTGTTCCACGCGCTCAACGGTCTGCGGATCGTCGCCATCGACTTCTGGTCGAAGGGCGCCCGCTACCAGCGCCAGATGCTCTGGGCCGTCTGCGCGATCTGGGTCGTGGTCTTCGCCGCGGCCGCCGCCCGCCTCCTCTTCCTCCTCTTCCAGCACATCTAAGGAGAACTGATCACCATGGCAGACGCACCCGTTCTCCAGACGTCCCACGACCGCCCCGCCTCGCTCGCCCAGCCGCGCTCGCCGCGCCTGCGCTCGGGCAGCAACTTCGAGCGCACCGCGTGGATCTTCATGCGTGTCTCGGGCGTGGCGCTCGTCCTGCTCACCCTGGGCCACCTCACCGTGGGCCTCATGATCGACGAGGGTGTCCACCGCATCGACTGGGACTACGTCGCCGACCGCTGGCAGAGCCCCTTCTGGGCCACCTGGGACATCCTCATGCTCTGGCTGGCCATGCTCCACGGCGCCAACGGCGTCCGGACGGTCATCTCCGACTACGCCCGCAAGGACTCCACCCGGACCTGGCTGCACGGCATCCTGCTGGTCGCCACCGTCCTCATCCTTGCCCTCGGCACCTACGCCCTCTTCGGGCTGGCCTACCACATCCCCACGGCCAACGCCTAGGAGTGACGGCCCCGTCGTCGTCCTCCCCAGAAAGCGAGCAGAGAAACTCCTATGACTGATCGTCCGGTACACAACCACCAGTACGAGGTCGTCATCGTCGGCGCCGGCGGCGCCGGCATGCGGGCCGCCATCGAGTCCGGCCCGCGCGTCCGTACTGCCGTCCTCACCAAGCTCTACCCCACCCGCTCCCACACCGGCGCGGCGCAGGGCGGCATGTGCGCCGCCCTCGCCAACGTCGAGGAGGACAACTGGGAGTGGCACACCTTCGACACGGTCAAGGGCGGCGACTACCTCGTCGACCAGGACGCCGCGGAGATCATGGCCAAGGAGGCCATCACCGCCGTCATCGACCTGGAGAACATGGGCCTTCCGTTCAACCGCACGCCCGAGGGCAAGATCGACCAGCGCCGCTTCGGCGGGCACACGCGTGACCACGGCAAGGCGCCCGTCCGCCGCGCCTGCTACGCCGCCGACCGCACCGGCCACATGATCCTGCAGACGCTCTACCAGAACTGCGTCAAGCACGACGTCGAGTTCTTCAACGAGTTCTACGTCCTCGACGTCTGCCTCACCGAGACGCCCGAGGGCCCCGTGGCCTCCGGCTGCGTGGCGTACGAGCTCGCCACCGGCGACCTCCACGTCTTCCACTCCAAGGCCGTCGTCTTTGCCACCGGCGGCTCGGGCCGCATGTACAAGACCACCTCCAACGCCCACACCCTCACCGGTGACGGCATGGCCGTGGTCTTCCGCAAGGGCCTGCCGCTCGAGGACATGGAGTTCCACCAGTTCCACCCGACCGGCCTGGCCGGCCTGGGCATCCTCATCTCCGAGGCCGTCCGCGGCGAGGGCGGCATCCTCCGCAACGCCGACGGCGAGCGGTTCATGGAGAAGTACGCGCCCACCATCAAGGACCTCGCGCCGCGCGACATCGTCGCCCGCTCGATGGTGCTCGAGGTGCGCGAGGGCCGCGGCGCCGGGCCGGACAAGGACTACGTCTACATCGACGTGACCCACCTCGGCGAGGACGTGCTCGAGGAGAAGCTGCCGGACATCACCGAGTTCTCCCGCACCTACCTCGGCGTGGACCCGGTCACCGAGCTGGTGCCCGTGTTCCCGACCTGCCACTACGTCATGGGCGGCATCCCGACCAACGTCGAGGGCGAGGTGCTGCGCACCAACGACGACATCGTGCCCGGCCTCTACGCCGCCGGCGAGTGCGCCTGCGTGTCGGTCCACGGCTCCAACCGCCTCGGCACCAACTCGCTGCTCGACATCAACGTGTTCGGCCGCCGCTCCGGCATCGCCGCCGCGCAGTACGCGAGCACCCACGACTTCGTGGAGCTCCCCGAGGACCCCGAGAAGATGGTGCGCGAGTGGATGGAGGGCATGCTCTCCGACCGCGGCGACGAGAACGCCGCCGACATCCGCGCCGAGATGCAGGCCATGATGGACGACAAGGCGTCGGTGTACCGCACCGAGCAGTCGCTCACCGAGGCCCGCGACGAGCTGCGCGCCCTCAAGGAGCGCTACGCCCACGTCACCGTGAGCGACAAGGGCCGCCGCTTCAACACCGAGCTGCTCGAGGCCATCGAGCTGGGCTTCCTCCTCGAGCTCGCCGAGGTGACGGTCGTCTGCGCGCTCAACCGCAAGGAGTCGCGCGGCGGTCACGCCCGCGAGGACTTCCCGGACCGCGACGACGCCGAGTACATGAAGCACACGATGGCGTACAAGGAGAGCGGCCTCGAACTGCTCTCCGAGATCCGGCTGGACTGGAAGCCGGTTGTCCAGACCCGCTACGAGCCGATGGAGCGTAAGTACTGATGAGTTCCGCAGTCGACACCACCAAGGCCACGGACGGCAAGGGCGGGCGTCCCGTCCCCCCCGGCTCGACCATGGTCACGCTGAAGATCGCCCGGTTCAACCCGGAGGATCCCGACTCGGCGGGCTGGAAGGAGTACGAGGTCCCGGCCCTGCCGTCGGACCGTCTGCTCAACCTGCTGATGTACGTCAAGAACTACATCGACGGCTCGCTGGCGTTTCGTCGGTCGTGCGCGCACGGCATCTGCGGCTCCGACGCGATGCTCATCAACGGCGTCAACCGCCTCGCGTGCAAGGTCCTCATGAAGGACCTGCTCCCCAAGGACGGCAAGTCCATCACCATCACGATCGCGCCGATCCGCGGTCTGCCGGTGGAGAAGGACCTCTACGTCGACATGGAGCCGTTCTTCAAGGCGTACCGCGACGTCAAGCCGTACCTCATCACGTCCGGCAACCTGCCCTCGAACGAGCACATCCAGTCGCAGACCGACCGTGCCCGCTTCGACGACACCACCAAGTGCATCCTCTGCGCCTGCTGCACCACGTCGTGCCCGGTGTTCTGGGCGGACGGGTCGTACTTCGGCCCCGCCGCGATCGTCAACGCGCACCGGTTCATCTTCGACTCGCGCGACGAGGGCGCCGCCGAGCGTCTGGAGATCCTCAACGACGTCGAGGGCGTGTGGCGCTGCCGCACCACCTTCAACTGCACGGACTCCTGCCCGCGCGGCATCCAGGTCACGCAGGCGATCCAGGAGGTCAAGCGCGCCCTGCTGTTCGCGCGCTGATCTCCGGCTGACGCCGCCGAGCGGGGCCGCACCTTCCTCCCCGGAGGGTGCGGCCCCGCTCTCGTCGGCGCCACACACCCCTGCTACCGAACGCGGCCCCGCGCAGCCGCGTCAGCGTGCCGCGCACGGCCGACCGGAGCACCGCCGTAGACTGCGGAGCCGTGATCAGTTCCCGCCGACGACTCGCGCGCCGCGCCGTCGGGCTCGCGACGGCCGCGCTCATCGGCGTGGCCGCCACGCCGTTGGCCGTCGGCCCCGCGTCGGGTGCCGAGCCGGAACTCACCCCACGCACGGAACCGCCTCCGCCGGCGGTGTTGCCGTCGACGACGTCGGCCGAGTACTTCGACACCCCCCGCGATCTCGACGGGTGCCCGTACCGGACCGCCCCGCCGGCGCCGGTGGACGAGTCGGAGGTGCCGGAGCCCGGGCAGAAGGCGCCCACTCCTCCCCCGGTGCCCGAGACCCCGGCGGGGGGCACCGACCTGGCCGGCTGCGAGGTGGCCGCGACGGACGGCTTCGAGGTGCCCCGCGACGTCACGGCGAGCGCGTGGATCGTCTCGGACCTGGACTCGGGCGAGGTGGTGGCGGCAAAGGACGCGCACGGCCGCTACCGCCCGGCGAGCCTGGTCAAGACACTGCTCGCGTCGGTCGCGTTGGACCGGCTGGACCCCGAGGAGGTCATCACGGTCACCGACGCCGACCTCGAGGGCTCCGAGGGCAGCCTGGTGGGCGTGGGCCCGGGCGGGAAGTACTCGATCGACCGCCTGCTGCACGGGCTCCTCATGGCGTCGGGCAACGACGCCGCGGCGGTGCTCGCCAACCGCATGGGCGGGCTCGAGGAGACGGCCGAGGCGATGAACGCGCACGCCGCGGAGCTCGGCTGCGCCGACACGTACGTCGCCACGGTGAGCGGCCTCGACGGTCCGGGCATGATGACCTCCGCGTACGACATGGCGCTGATCTTCCGCGACGCCATGTCGCGGCCGGAGTTCGCGCGGATCGTCGCCACTCCGATGTGGGGTTTCCCCGGCTACCCGGCGGGCGAGGGCGCGGGGCCGCCGGATCCGGCGAACGCCCCGCCGTACGCCGGCCCCACGACGCGCCCCGACGGCACCCTGGTCAATCCCGGGTTCGTCGTGGGTAACGACAACCAGCTGCTGCACAACTACGAGGGCGCGATCGGTGGCAAGACCGGCTTCACCGACGACGCCCGCCACACGTTCATCGGCGCCGCCGAGCGCGACGGTCGCCGCCTGGCCGCGGTGCTGCTCGACGGGACGCGCGTGCCGAAGGCTCCGTGGGAGCAGGCGGGACTGCTGCTCGACGCGGCGTTCGAGGCCGGCGACTCGGAGCCCGTGGCCCGGCTCGTGGACGGCCCCGCCACGACGGTCGACACCACCGAGCAGCTGGCCGCCGGGCCGGGCGGGGTGTCCGCACAGGGTGAGTCCGCGCTGGCCGACGGTCCGCTCCTCGACCGGGTGGCCCCGTGGCTGGCCGTGGGGGCGGCGGGGCTGGTCGTGGTGGCCGGCGGCGTCCTGGTCGCCCGCTCGCGCCGCTAGTCGGCGCCCGTC
>DUTZ01000172.1 GCA_012841845.1 Actinomycetales bacterium
GCCGGTCGCGCGTCGCGGCGCCGGTGCCCGGCCGACGGGCGAGCCGGGAGCGGACGAGCTCCGCGGCGTGGTCCCGTTCCTCGGCGTCGTCGATCCCCGCGACCGCGCCGGCGATGTGGACCTCGGCGACGCCCTTGTCCCGCAGCTCGCGTCGGAGCGCGTCGCGGGAGCGCCCCCGGCGGCGGCGTCGGCCCCGGACCCACTCGGCGGCGAAGTCGGCGTCGTCCACCAGTCCCCAGGCCCGGATGCGGTCGACCGCCTCACCGATCGTCGCGGACTCGTACTCCTTGGCCGCCAACCGCTCGCGTAGCTCGTGCTCGCTCCGGGGCCGGTGCCGGAGCAGCCGTAGTGCCGCCTTGGCCGCCTCGTGGGCGTCCGGGCTCAGCGGGGGGAGGTCGGCGGTGGCCGAGCCGCGGGATTCCACCGCGGCGACCGCGGCCCGGAGCGCCTCCGGGTCGATGGGCCGCCGCGGTCCCGCCGCCGGCATCAGAAGTCGACGGGGACGACGTCGATCGGCGCGTCGGCGTCCGCCTCGATCTCCGCGATCTCGGCGCCGGCGCCGATGTTGAGCTTGTCGAGGATCTTGCGCTCGATCTCGTCCCGCACGTCGGGGTTCTCCTTGAGGTACCGGCGGGCGTTCTCCTTGCCCTGCCCGAGCTGGTCGGTGCCGTAGGTGAACCACGAGCCGGACTTCTTGATGAAGCCGTTCTCCACGCCCATGTCGATGAGCGAGCCCTCCCGGCTGATGCCCTCGCCGTAGAGGATGTCGAACTCCGCGATCTTGAACGGCGGCGCGACCTTGTTCTTGACCACCTTGACCTTGGTGCGGTTGCCCACCGCGTCGGCGCCGTCCTTGAGCGTCTCGATCCGGCGCACGTCCAGCCGCACCGACGCGTAGAACTTGAGCGCCTTGCCGCCGGTCGTGGTCTCCGGCGAGCCGAACATCACGCCGATCTTCTCGCGGAGCTGGTTGATGAAGATCGCGGTGGTCCCGGTGTTGTGGAGCGCGCCGGTCATCTTGCGCAGTGCCTGGCTCATGAGCCGGGCCTGCAGGCCCACGTGGCTGTCGCCCATCTCGCCCTCGATCTCCGCGCGGGGCACGAGCGCGGCCACGGAGTCGATGACGATGATGTCGATCGACCCCGACTTGACCAGCATGTCCGCGATCTCCAGGGCCTGCTCGCCGGTGTCCGGCTGCGAGACGATGAGGTTGTCCGTGTCCACCCCGAGCCGGCGGGCGTACTCCGGATCCAGCGCGTGCTCGGCGTCGATGAACGCGGCGATCCCGCCGGCGGCCTGCGCGTTGGCGACGGCGTGGAGCGCGACGGTGGTCTTACCGGAGGACTCCGGCCCGTAGACCTCCACGACGCGGCCGCGGGGGAACCCGCCCACGCCGAGCGCCACGTCGAGCGACAGCGCGCCCGAGGGGATGACCTTGACCGGCGGACGCGTGTCGTCGCCCAGCCGCATGACCGAGCCCTTGCCGAAGGCCTTGTCGATCTGCGCCAGGGCGAGCTCGAGTGCCTGCTCGCGGCCCTGCGTCTTGTCCTTGCCCTTACCTGCCACGGCCTTGCCTGCCATCAGCTGCTCTCCGTTCGTCTACGACCCCGGTGTCCCCACCGTCGGGTCTCTGTCTGCCTTCTCGGTCCGGACACTACGGGTCGGGTACGACACGAACCGCCGCGCGAGCCCCCGACGGCCCCGCCCTGTGGAGGGACGGGGCCCTGTGGAGAGGGATCCGCGCGGTCACGGTTCCCGAGTGTAGACGAACGGATGTTCGAGATGGTGCGACACGCCGCGGTGCGCGCGCCCGGGGGTGCTATCGATCCGCCTCGGGGACGTCGAACTCCTCGCACAGTGCGAGCCACACCCGCTTGACGGATTCGCCGGCGTCGATCGCCTCCGCGGCGGTCCGACCGCCGCACGCGGACAGGTGGTGGGTCCGGACGAGGTGGTCGGCCCGCAGCGACCCGAACACCTCCCCGGTCCGTTCCCGGAACTCGGTCAACGTCACCCCTGATCCCCCTCCCCGGAGACGACGGCGGGCCGCCGGCGC
>DUTZ01000173.1 GCA_012841845.1 Actinomycetales bacterium
CCCCGCCGTCGCCGCCCGCCAGGTGGTGTAGCCGCCGTCGAGGTTGGCCACCTCGCGGCCGGCCTGCGAGAGGATCCGGGCGGCCAGGTAGCCGCGGATGCCCACCGCGCAGTAGGCCACGACGCGACCCTCGGGGACCTCGTCGAGCCGCTCGCGCAGGTCGTCCACCGGGATGTTGAGCGCGCCGGGGATCGCGCCGCGCGCGACCTCGCCCGGCGTCCGGGTGTCCAAGAGCACGTCGCCGGCCGCCACGCGCTCGGCCACCTCGTCCCACTGGACGGTCTCGACCGTCCCCTCGCGGAGGTTCGAGGCCACGTAGCCGAGCATGTTGACCGGGTCCTTGGCCGAGCCGAACGCCGGAGCGTACGCCAGCTCGAGGTCGGCCAGCCGGGAGGCGGTGATCCCGCCGGCCATCGCCGTGGCGATCACGTCGACCCGCTTGTCCGCCCCCTCCTCACCGAGCGCCTGCGCGCCGAGGATCGCGTCCGTCTCGGGGTCCACGAGCAGCTTGAGGTGCAGGCCCGCCGCGCCCGGGTAGTAGCCGGCGTGGCTCACCGGGTGCGTGTGGATCTGGCGGAACTCCCGGCCGGCCGCGGCCAGCCGCTTGGCGTTCCATCCGGTGGTGGCCACCTGGAGGCCGAAGATCCCGACGATCGCGGTGCCGAGCACCGGCCGGTCCCCGGCGTCGCGGCCCATGATGACGTCGGCCACCATGCGCCCCTGCCGGTTGGCGGTGTTGGCCAGCGGCACCATGACGGCCGAACCGTCGAGGGCGTCGCGCTTGACCACGGCGTCGCCCACCGCGTAGATCGCCGGGTCCGAGGTGCGCATCGCCTCGTCCACGACGATGCCGCCGCGCTCCTCGACCTCGAGGCCGGCGTCGGCCGCCAGGGAGGAGTCGGGGCGGACGCCGATGCTCGCCACCACGACGTCGGCCGGCACCACCGAGCCGTCGGCCAGCGTCACGTCGCGCTCACCGATCGCCTCGACGCCGGCCCCGAGGCGCAGGTCCACGCCGTGGTCCCGGATGCGCTCGTGGACGAAGGCCGCCATCTCCGGGTCGAGCGGGGCCATGACCTGGTCGGCGGCCTCCACAATCGTGACGTCCATGCCCTTGTGGCGCAGGTTCTCCGCCACCTCGACGCCGATGAACCCGCCGCCGATCACCACGGCGGTGCGGACGTCGCCGGACACCGCCGCCACCATCGCGTCGGTGTCCTCGATGTCCCGCAGGCTCAGCGCGCGCTCGATCCCGGGGATCGGGGGGCGGACCGGTCGGGCGCCCGGCGAGAGGACGAGCGCGTCGTACGGCATGTCCACCTCGCCGTCGGGCCCGGAGACGGTGACCACCCGGCCGGCCCGGTCGATCGCGGTGACCTCGTGCCGCACGAGGACGCGGATGCCGAAGCGGGCGGCGAGCGACTCGGGGGTCTGCAGGAGCAGCGCCGAGCGCTCCTCGATCACGCCGCCGACGTGGTACGGCAGCCCGCAGTTGGCGAACGACACGTAGCCGCTGCGCTCGACGACGGTGATCTCGGCGTCCTCGGACAGGCGGCGCAGCCGCGTGGCCGCGGACATGCCGCCGGCGACGCCGCCGACGATGACGATTTTCATTTGTGCTGGTCTCCGGGGTGGGGGGGCACGGGGGTCGGGGCGGTCGACGCGTCAGGCGTCGGCGCCGCCCTGCTGCTTCTGCGCCTCTTCGACGGCCTTGCGGACCTCGTCCATGTCGAGGCCCTTGATCTGGCCGATGAGGTCGTCGAGGGCCTGCTCGGGGATCGCGCCGGAGTGGCGGAACACGGCGATGCCCTCGCGGAACGCCATGAGGGTGGGGATGGACTGGATCTGGAGCATGGCGCCCAGCTGCTGCTCCGCGTCGGTGTCGACCTTGGCGAAGGTGATCTCCGGGTTCTTCTCGGAGACCTTCTCGAAGACGGGGCCGAAGGCCTTGCACGGGCCACACCACTCGGCCCAGAAGTCCACGAGGACGATGTCGTTCCCGGTGACGGTGTTCTCGAAGTCGGCGGTGGTGATGTCGACGGTGCTCATGTGATGCCCTCCTCGGCGGACGGGGGCGACTCTCGCCCGGTCCGGTCGTCGCCAGCCTACGGACAGCGCGCGCTCACGACGACCACCTGACAGAACGATACCCCCCTGGGCATTATTCCCCGGGGGTGCGCGGGGGAGAGTCCAGGACCTCCGTGAGGAACCATTCGAGCTGGTCGAGGAACACCGCGTTGTCGTCGCCCGCCACCATGTGCCCGGCGTCGGCCACCTCGTGGGTGTACGCGTGCGGCAGGTGCTCGAGCAGGTGCCGGACGGACTCGTCGCTGACGATGTCCGAGTTGCCGCCGCGCACGAGCATCGTGGGCTCGTCGACCTTCGGCACGATCTTCTCGAAGAAGGTGTTGCCGATCTCGGCGTTGTCGGCGGTCGCGCCGCCCACGAATCGCGGGTCCCAGTGCCAGTACCAGCGGCCGTCGTCCTTCTGCCGCAGGTTCTTGCGCAGACCGTCGGTGTTCGGCGGGCGCTTGCGGCCCGGCTGGTAGGCGGCGATCGCGTCCGCCGCCTCCTCGAGGCTCGCGAAGCCCTCGAGGCCGGAGCGCATGAACTCGCCGATCCGCTGGACACCCTCGGCCTCGATCTTGGGGGTCACGTCCACCAGCACGAGCGCGCGGGCCACGTCCTTGCCCGAGCCCAGGGCGAGCATCCCCGTGAGGCCGCCGAGCGAGGCGCCCACGAGGACCGGCCGGCGGCCGGGGAAGCGGTCGGCGACGATCAGCTCGAGGTCGTCGACCATGCGGTGGATGTCGTAGTCGCCGTCGGGCGCCCAGTCGCTGTCGCCGTGCCCGCGCGCGTCCATCGTGGTGACCCGGTAGCCCTCGGCCGCGAGGCGCCGCGCGGCGCGGTTCCACGAGTTCCGGGTCTGCGCGCCGCCGTGGAGCATGAGCAGCTCGTCCACCGGCTCGCCGCCGTCGGCCGGCTCCCACACGTCCCCCGCCAGGGTTCCGGCCTGGCCCGCGACGGTGAACGCCCGCGGCTGCACGGTCGTGTCGGTTCCGGTCTCGCTGCTGGTCATGTGTCGTCTCCCGCCGGGCGCCCCCACCACGTGGGTGGAACATGTTCTTTTCCGGTTCTATCACGCCCGCCCGGCGACGGCGCGCGCGGCGAGGTCCTCGGCCACCGCGAGCACCGTGTAGTACGGCCCGCGGCGGGGCAGCGCGGGC
>DUTZ01000174.1 GCA_012841845.1 Actinomycetales bacterium
GCCGCACCGGCGGCCACGCGCGGGGCCTCGGTCAGCCCCAGGGCGTCGAGGGCGTGCGCGAGCGCGGCGTCGGTGTCCCGGTCCGGGGCGGACCGGAAGTTGACGTCGAGCCAGGCCTCGTCCGGGACGGTGTTGCCCGCGACGCCCGCCGACATGCGGACGGCCTGGAGGCCCTCCCGGTAGACGCAGCCGTCGATGTCCACGGACCGGGCCTCGTACGAGGCGAGCGCCGCGAGCACCGGGGCGAGCCGGTGCACGGCGTTGTCGCCCAACCAGCTGCGGGCGGAGTGCGCGCGGATGCCACGCGCGTGGACACGGATCCTCAGCGTTCCCTGACAGCCGGCCTCGATGAGCCCTCCGGTGGGTTCGCCGAGGATCGCCACGTCGCCGACCAACCAGTCGCGGTGGGTGCGCTCGAGGTGACCGAGGCCGTTGGCCGTGGCCTCGATCTCCTCGCAGTCGTAGAGGACCAGGGTGAGGTCGTGGGCCAGGTCGGGGGCGTCCGCCAGGGTCGCGAACAGGTGGAGGAACACCGCGTCGCCGGACTTCATGTCCACGGTCCCGCAGCCGTGCAGGACCAGGTCCGCCCCCTCGCCAGTGAGGCGCGTGGGCACGTTGTCGGCTATCGGGACCGTGTCGAGGTGGCCCGCGAGGACCACGCGCGTGGGCAGGCCCCGGTGCGTCCGCGCCAGGACCCGGTTGCCGTCGCGCACGAGCTCCGTCCGGCCGGCCGCGGGTCCCGTGAACCCGGCGAGTGTCCTCGCGAGCGCCGCGTGCACCGCGTCCGCGACGGCGGCCTCCTCGCGGGACGGACTGGGGATGTCGACCAGCGCGCGGGTGAGGTCGACCGGATCGGCGGTCAGGTCGGGAACGGCGGTCACGCGTCCACCTTAGATGCCCTCGACCGGCCGTGTCGGTGTCGCCCGCTAGCATCTGGGGCATGAGTGCACAGGGAGCCGCCGCCACCGGGATCGCCACGCTGACCGCCGACCACACCGTGCTCGACGTGTGGTACCCCTCGCCGGAGCTCGGCGCCGGATCCGGGGGCGGTCACCGCGTCCTGTCCGGCGACGAGGTCCCGGCCTACCTCGCGCCCCTCGTGGGCACCGATGCCGACCGCGGGGTCGAGCGCGTCGCCGTCCGCGTGGAGATCGCCGACCTCACGGAGCCGCCGGTCGACGCCTACGACGCGTACCTGCGGCTGCACCTCATCTCCCACCGGCTGGTCAAGCCGCACTTCGCCAACATGGACGGGCTGTTCGGCACCCTGTCCAACGTGGTCTGGACCAACCACGGCCCGTGCGCGGTCGAGGGCTTCGAGACCACCCGCGCCCGGCTGCGGGCCCGCGGCCCGGTGACCGTCTACGGCGTGGACAAGTTCCCGCGGATGGTCGACTACGTGGTGCCGTCGGGCGTGCGAATCGCCGACGCCGACCGCGTCCGCCTCGGCGCCCACCTGGCCGAGGGGACGACCGTCATGCACGAGGGCTTCGTCAACTTCAACGCCGGCACCCTCGGGCCGTCGATGGTCGAGGGCCGCATCTCTGCCGGCGTCGTGGTGGGGGCCGACTCGGACGTCGGCGGCGGCGCGTCGATCATGGGCACGCTCTCCGGGGGCGGCAAGGAGACCATCTCCGTGGGCGAGCGCTGCCTGCTCGGCGCCAACTCCGGCATCGGTATCTCGCTGGGCGACGACTGCGTGGTGGAGGCCGGCCTCTACGTCACCGCCGGCACCAAGATCGACGTCCGGGCCGGCGCCTGGGCGGAACGCGAGGCCGTCAAGGCCGGCCAGCTCTCCGGCATGGACAACCTGCTGTTCCGCCGCAACTCGGTGTCGGGTGCCGTCGAGGCCGTGCCGTGGAAGCGCGAGGGTGTGGAGCTCAACGCCGCGCTCCACGCGAATGACTGACGCACGGACATCCGACGGGGGCACCGCCTCCCCCGACCTCTCGCGGACGCTCCGCGCCCGCCACCTCACCATGATGGGGCTGGGCTCGGCGATCGGCGCCGGGCTCTTCCTCGGCACCGGCGTCGGCATCTCCGCGGCGGGGCCCGCGGTCCTGCTGTCCTACCTCGCCGCGGGCGTCATCGTGGTGCTGGTCATGCGGATGCTCGGTGAGATGGGCGCCGCGATCCCCGAGTCGGGCTCGTTCGCCTCGTACGCCGGCGAGGCCTACGGTCGGCACGCCCGCTTCGTGGTGGGCTGGCTCTACTGGTTCATGCTCATCATGGTGATGGGCGCCGAGATCACCGGGGCGTCGGCGATCATGTCCGCGTGGTTCGGCGTGGACCCGTGGATCCCGGCACTGGCCTGCATGCTCGTCTTCGCGGTGGTCAACCTCGCGCGGGTCCGGGCGTTCGGTGAGTTCGAGTTCTGGTTCGCGATCATCAAGGTCGCCGTCATCATCGCGTTCCTCGTGCTGGGCGTCCTCCTCGTGGCGGGCCTGTTGCCCGGCCACACCTTCGTCGGTGCCACCAACCTCACCGGACACGGCGGGTTCCTGCCCAACGGCTGGGCGGGCGTCGCAGCGGGCCTGCTGGCGGTGGCGTTCGCGTTCGGCGGCATCGAGATCGTGACGATCGCCGCCGCCGAATCCGAGGACCCCGTCCGCAACATCGGGGTGGCGATCCGGTCGGTGATCTGGCGCATCGCGGTCTTCTACCTGGGCTCGGTGGCGATCATCGTCACGCTGCTGCCCTGGACCGAGCAGGCGGCCGCCGGCTCCGCGGCCGACAGCCCGTTCGCCGCGGTCCTCCGGCTGGCGGACCTGCCCTACGCGGTGGGCTTCCTCGAGGCGGTCATCGTCCTCGCGCTGCTCTCCTCGTTCAATGCGCAGATCTACGGCACGTCCCGGCTCGCGTTCTCCCTCGCGCGGCAGGGCGACGGCCCGGAGGTGCTCACCCGCACCAACGTGGCGCGCAGCCCGTTCGTCGCCGTGTGGGTGTCGGTGTTCTTCGGGTTCGTGGCCGTCGCGCTGCAGTGGTGGAGCCCGGAGGGGCTCCTCGCGTTCCTGCTCAACGCCGTCGGGGCGACCCTGCTCGTGGTGTGGCTCGCGATCGCCGCCTCGCAGATCCGGCTGCGGCCGCGGCTCGAGGCCGAGGGCAGGCTCCGCCTGCGCATGTGGGGCCACCCGTGGCTGCCGTGGCTCACGGTGGCGCTCATCCTCGCGCTCGCGGGCCTCATGCTCACCGACGCGACGGCCCGGACGCAGATCGTGTCCGCGTGCGTGGTCGTGGCGGTACTGGCCGCGCTCTCGGTGGTCAACGCCCGCGCCCGGGCGCGCTGAGCCGGCCCGACGCGCGGGATTCGCCGC
>DUTZ01000175.1 GCA_012841845.1 Actinomycetales bacterium
CAGCGTGATGATGAACTCGGCGCTGTTGCGCATGTGCATCGCCAGGTGGTCCTGCGGCTGCACACCGATCGACTGGAGGAAGTGGCCCAGCTTATTGGCCTCGGCGTCCAGGTCGGCATAGGTCAGGCGGGTACCGTCGACGACGATCGCCTCGCGCTCGGCGAGGGCGTCGGCCAGTGCCTCGTAGCAGTCGGCGAGGTTGATCGTCATGGGCGCTTCCGCTTCCTTCGTTCGGCGTTCCGATGTGCCCCACTATGCGACAGTGCAAAATGAGAACACGTTTCAGTATGCCTGACGAGAGGATCGATCGGTGACGCAGCCCACGGAGACAGTCCGAGCCCTGGAGGGGCGCATCGCCGTCGTCACCGGCGCCGGACAAGGGGTGGGGCGGGGCATCGCGATCGCGCTCGCCCGCGCCGGAGCCGGGTTGTTCCTGGTCGGCCGGACCGCCGCGAAGCTCGATATCGTGGCCGACGAGCTCCGTGCGCAGGGGGCCCGCGCGGCCACACTGGCGGTCGACATCGCCGGCGGCGACGCCGCCGACCGCATCGTCGCGGCGGTGACCGAGGAGTTCGGGGGCGTGGACATCCTCGTCAACAACGCCAACGTCGCCTTCCCCGTCCCGCTCGCGGATTCCGACGACTCCTTCTTCCGTGACTGCTTCGAGGCCGGTCCCCGTGCGGCGTTGAGCCTCATGCGCGCGGTCCGTCCCGTCATGGCCGGACGTGGGGGAGGGGTGATCATCAACCTCGCCACCTCGGCGGCGGTCCGCTGGGACGCGGCGGGGTACGGCGTCTACTCGGCGATCAAGGAGGCGCAGCGCGCGCTCACCCGGACCGCCGCACACGAATGGGCCCGGGACGGGATCCGCGCCCTCTCGGTGGCGCCGCACGCGCACAGTCCCGGACTGGACTGGTGGATCGAGAACAATCCGGAGGAGGCGGAGGAGTTCGTCGCGGCGATCCCCGCCGGGCGGATCGGCGACCCGGTCGAGGACGTCGGTGTCCCGGTGGCGTGGCTCTGTTCGGACGAGGCGCGCTACCTCACGGGCGCGACGATCCCACTCGACGGCGGGCAATCCCGGTGGGGATGATTGTGTCCAAGGTGCCGGGTCGGCCCCCTTCAGCGTGTTAAGTTCATTCTTATGAACCCTCAGCAGCATGCAGTGCCGAAGCCGGCCGGCTCACCGACTCCCGGTTACGCGATCATCGTGACCGGTCTACTCATGGTGATAGGCAGCTTCCTCACCTGGTGGACGGTCAAGGGCGAGCTCCTCGGCATCGTCTTCGACTACTCCGTGCCCGGCGTCGGCTCTCCCGACGGCGAGGTCTGGGAGGGCCTGGAGAACGTCGGCCCGCTCGGCATGATCGTCCTGATCAGCGGCGTGATCATCGCCCTGCTCGGCCTCCTCCGGGCGCTCGGTAAGGGCGGCCGTCTCATCGGCGTGCTCGTGCTGCTCGGCTCGCTCCCGCCGCTGCTGCTCATCCTCATGCACTACGCGTCCAACGACGGTGTCTACAGCGGCATCGAGATCACGGCCGCCTCCGGTCTGTGGATCGCGCTCCTCGGCTCCTTCGCGACCTTCCTCGTCTCGATTTGGGCGATCATCAAGAGGTAGCACCACCTCGACGGGGAAGGGCCCGGTGCGGAATCCGATTCCGCACCGGGTCCTTCGCTCTCCTCGGGAGGGCCGGTGGTTCAGCCCTCGTCGACCGGTCCGCCGCGCCGGGTTGCCGAACACGCGGCCGCGGATGCCGAACATGCAGCCGCGGATGCCGAACACCCCGCAGGTGTCCTCTCGAGGATCACCTGCGGGGTGTTCGGCAATCGCTGTGTGGCGCTCGGCTGTGAGGCCCGGGCGGGCTCAGGCGAGGTCCACGACCACGTTCTTGAGCACCGGCGCATCGTCCCGCTCGACCGCCGTGGCGGCCACGAGCAGGCGGGGGCCCTCCTCCCACACACGGATGCGCATGGTCTCGCCCGGGAAGAAGATTCCGCCGAAGGTCACGCCGTAGCCGCGCACCCGCTCGACGTCACCACCCAGGACCTCGTCGACGACCGCGCGCAGGACCAGGCCGTACGAGCAGAGTCCGTGGAGGATCGGACGAGGGAAGCCCGCACCCTCGGCGAAGGCCGGGTCGGAGTGCAGCGGATTGCGGTCACCGCACAGGCGGTAGATCAGTGCCTGCTGCGGCAGGCTCCGCACCTCGATGGTGTGGTCGGCCTCGCGCTCGGGGTACTCGACCTTCTCGGAGGTGCCGCGCTCGCCGCCGAAGCCGCCCTCGTCGCGGGCGAAGATACCGGAGCGGGCGGTCCACAGCTTCTCGCCGTCGGCGGAGACCGTCTCGGACTCCTGGATGATGACGGCGGCCGAGCCCTTGTCCTGGATCTCGGCGATCCGCGTGGTGGTGGTGGCGGTGCCGGCGGCAGGGATGGGGCGGTGCAGTTCCACGGACTGGCTGCCGTGGACGACCTTGGCGAGGTCGATCTCGACGCCGGGGAACGACACCTTGGGGGCCTCGGTGACGTTCATCGTGGCCGCGACGGTGGCGAAGGACGGCAGCACCTTGGGAGCCGAGTCGTGGATGTACTCGAGTCCGGTGGTGTCCATCGGATCGGCGGCTGCGCCCACGCCGAGGGCGTAGAGCGCGACGTCGGAGGCTGTCCAGGAGAACTCCTGGGCGGGCAGCTCGGCCCCGAGGGCCTTGTCGAGGTCGATCGGCACGTCAGGAACCCTTCTTCTCGGTGTCGGGGGCGGTGGTGTCGGCGGAGGCGGCGGCGCGGCCGGCCAGCATGTGCTCGACGGCGAGGTAGCCGAACACCATCGCGGGGCCGATCGTGGCGCCGGGCCCGGCGTACGTGTGACCCATGACCGGCGAGGACGCGTTGCCGGCGGCGTAGAGGCCCTCGATCACGGAGCCGTCGGCGCGCAGGACGCGGCCGTGGACGTCGGTGTTCGCGCCGCCCTTGGTGCCCAGGTCGCCGGGGACCATCTTGACCGCGTAGAACGGGGCCTTGCGGACCGGGCCGAGCGACGGGTTGGGCTTGTTGGTGATGTCGCCGTAGTAGTGGTCGTAGCCGGAGACGCCGCGCTGGAAGTCCTCGTCCACGCCCTTCTCGGCAAAACCGTTGAAGCGCTGGGTGGTGGCCGCGAGCTTGTCGGCCGGGACGCCGATCTTCCCGGCCAGCTCCTCGAGAGTGTCGGCCATGTGGAAGTTCTCCGTGGCGAGCCACTTCTTGGGCAGCGGCTGGCGGGCCTGCAGGCCGGCGAAGAGGTACCGGTTCTTGTACTCCTGGTCGAAGATGATCCAGGCCGGGACGTTCTCGCCCGGGGCGTCCGGGTTGTCGGCCGGTGCCTGGCCGAACTCGCCGCCGTACATCTTGTGACCGGCCTCGACGTAGGGCAGCGACTCGTTCATGAACCGCTCGCCCTCCTGGTTGACGAGGAACGAACAGGGCAGCGACCGCTCGGCGAGCGCGAACCACGGGCCGCGCGGCAGCAGAATCGTGGGGCCCCACCAGGAGTCCTCCATGAAGGACAGCTCGGCTCCGATCCCCTCCATGTAGCGGATGCCCTCGCCGGTGTTGCCGGCCGCGCCCACGGACCACTCGGTGGGGATGGGCTGGCGCTGGTACGTGTCGCGCATCTCCTGGTTCTTCTCGAACCCGCCGGAGCCCATCACCACGCCGAGGCGGGCGCGGAGCGTCTGCTCCTGGCCGCCGCGGGTGACGGTGACGCCGACGACGCGGGCGGAGTCGCCGCTGCCCTCGGTGACGAGCCCGGTGACGGGGGTGTCGAGCCAGACGGGGACGCCGGCGTCGAGCAGGCCCTTGCGCATGGCGGCGATGAGCGCGCGGCCCATGCCCACCATGTTGGCGCCGCGGGCCTTGGCCACGAGCATCCGGGCCGTGACGCGGAGCGAGCGGCGGATGCCGCGGGTGTGCGGGCGCTGCAGCAGGTTGAGCCAGCGGTAGTCGGACTGCTTGACCACCATGTTGGCCGGCGCCTTGGCGTACGCGGGCTCCAGGTTGGCGGCCTCGGAGCCGAGCTGGCGCAGGTCGAACGGCTTGGGCTCGATGGAGCGGCCGCCGAGGCGCCCGCCTGGGGCCTCGGGGTAGTAGTCGGAGTAGTCGACGACCCACTCCATGTCGAGCGGCGAGTTGGCCAGGACGAAGTCGAGGACCTCGGGGCCGCGGTCGATGTAGGTGTTGATCCGCTCCTCGGAGACCACGTCGCCGATGATCGATTTGAGGTAGGTGCGGGCGGCCTCGGGGGTGTCGAGCACACCGTCCCGCTTGAGGACCGAGTTGCCGGGGATCCACACGCCGCCGCCGGAGCGGGCGGTGGAGCCGCCGTAGTGGGGGGCCTTCTCCACGAGGACCACGCTGAGGCCCTTCTTGGCCGCCGCGAGGGCCGCGGTCATGCCCGCGCCGCCACTGCCGACGACGACGACGTCAAATTCCTGGTCTGCCATGTAGAACACGTTATAGAACCCGGCCCCTGTGCGCCACATCTCATGGGTAGGCTCTCCGCCATGATCACCGATGACACCCGCGCCGCCCTCGCCCGGCGCCTGTGGGACGCCGAGGCCGACGTCACGCCGATCGCGCCGCTGACCGACGAGTACCCGGATCTCACGGCGGACGACGCCTTTGAGATCCAACTGGTCAACATCCGCCGCAAGCTCGATGCCGGCGCCGTGGTCACCGGCCACAAGGTGGGCCTGGCCTCCAAGGCCATGCAGGAGATGATGGGTGTCGACGAGCCCGACTACGGGCACCTGCTCGACACCATGGAGTACTTCGAGGACCAGCCGGTCGAGGCCGCGCGGTTCTGCTTCCCGCGCGTCGAGGTCGAGGTGGGCTTCATCCTGGGTGCCGACATCCCGCCGGAGGGCTGCACGCAGGCCGAGGCCGCCGAGGCCATCGAGTGGGTGGTGCCGTCCATCGAGCTCATCGATTCGCGCATCCGGGACTGGAAGATCAAGCTCCCCGACACTATCGCCGACAACGCCTCGTCGTGCGGCTACGTCGTGGGGCAGGGGCGCGTGCGGCTGTCCGACATCGACGTGGCCGCGATCGACGCCACCCTCTACAAGAATGGTGAGTTCCTCGCCGAGGGGCGCTCCGACGCCGTCCTGGGCAACCCGCTCAACTCCGTGGGTTGGCTCGCCTCGGTCGTGGGCAAGTTCGGCGTGCGCCTGCGCAAGGGCGACGTGATCCTGCCCGGCACCGCGATCCGTGCCATGGATGCCGCCCCGGGCGACGAGTTCCGCTGCGACTTCGCCGGGCTGGGCAGTGTCTCGATGAGCTTCCGGTAGGTCGGAGCATGGTCGCGGATTCCGACGACCGTGCACGGCTGTTCGACTCCGCACTGGAGCGACTGGACGGCGCGATCACCGACGAGGCCCGTGCGGCGGTGGCGGGAGCGTCCGAGGACGTCCGGAGTGACCTGAGGGGTCGGTGGAACGTCACCGCGCTGGGGCGGGGCCCGCGCTCCGACCCCCGTCCGGTGCTGTCGGAACTCCCCGCGTCGCCCCAGCTGTTCTTTCTTGTCGGCGCCGTCGCCTCGTGCGGGCCGAAGACGACCAATCTGCTGCTCGATCTAGGCGGCGCCGTCGCCGATGACGAAGCGGGGCAGGAGCTCGTCGAGTCCGTGTCCTCGGCTCTGGCCGATCGAAGTGCCCGTGAGCGCAAGAACTTCTACATCAACACGGTTGACGCGGAAAGCCGCGTGGAGCCCTCCGACTTCCGGTACCGCCTCGCCCGGGCGACGTGCGAGATCGGCCTCGATTCCGTCACCCCCTGGCCGGCGCGAACTGTGGTCGCGCACTTGGAAGGCGTGGCCTCGGACACCGATCTCGGTGGAAAGCTGTCGAAGGAGACACTCGAGCGGCTGGGCACACGGCTCCGGGACTGGCCCGGTCTCACCGAGCAGTGGTTCGACCTCCTCCTCGGTACCGGGGTCGCGTTCGCGGGGATCAATGCGAAGCGACGCCCGAAGTACGCGGCGATCATGTGGAGCGCGTTCCTGAGTGACCCCGTCGTCTCCGAGCGGATCGTCGCCGCGTGCCTCGCCGGGATCGACTCCGACGGCTCGCCGGACCCGTGGCATCTCGACCTGCTGACCCGGTCGCCCCGACTCCCGTTCTCGCTCGGGACCTATCAGGACTCGCTGCTGCGTGTACTCGCGGAGGGGCCGTCCGCCGCGCGAACCGTCGCCGCCGCAGTGATCCGGCGTGGGTTGGCTACGGAACACGGACTGGATCTCGACTCTGTGTCGCGTGCAGTCGAGGGGTCCAGGTCGACGGCGTCCCCGGCGGTGAGTCGCACTCTCGACTCACTACAAGAGGCCCTGGAAGCGCGGGGTGGAGCCGTGCCGAAGAAGGGCCACCCGGCCGGGGTGGAGGTCCGGTCGCCGACGTGGCCCTCGAGCCCGGCTGAGACGAACGCTCGGGTGGTGGTTCCGCCCCCGCTCGGTCGGGACCTGCCCCCAGCGGTCGACACGCCTTTCGCTCGACGACGACACCGTGCCGGAGGTGGTTCGAGCTCTCCTGCACGGAACCGGACACGGCTCCGACTTCCCCCGACTCCTCGCGTTCCTCCGCGCCGCGAGGCCATCGGCGGACACACCGTGGATCGTGGACAACCTCGCCGAGGCCCGACGGGTGCTGTCTCGAGGCGCCGAATGGTGGGTGGCCTCGAACACGCCCCAGTACATCGCGGCACTCCTGCTCTCGCTCTCCGGAGAGCCTCAGCTGATGCCGCTGTTCTGCGGCTATCCCAGGCACATCACGTCCGGGGAGGCCGACAGGAATCCCTCGTCCCTGTTCCCTCCCAGTGACCCGTACATCCCCGACGACGACCTGCCGGAGTACCAATCCCTGAAGTACGGCTATACCGTTTTCATCCGATCGCACTCGCCCTCGGCGCTGCTGTGCACCGTCCTCACCCGGGCGAGATACCCGGAGTTCCTCACTGAACCCCCGGAACTGACGGTCCCGTTCCCTCCACTCGACCTGGAATGGTCCAGGTCGCCCGGTCGACTCCCCGTCGACGAGCGTGATCGCCGGAACCGGGCCCACATCCCGGGGTGGACCCTCGATCAGGCCTCGCTACCCGCCGACCTGTCGACCTTCCAGCGTGCGGCGCTGGATCTCACTGACGTCGTCTCAGAGGCCCGGGTCCGGCGGGAATCCGCCGCCCACCAGAAGGTGCTCCGGCCCATCATCGAATGGTCGTGGTGGTTGTACCGGAACGTCCCCGACGTCTTCTCCGTCCACGCGCACCCCCTGTTGACCGCCACGCCTGGCAGTTCGGACTTCGACGGGGTCGAGGACGTCTTCTCCGCGCTCGCGAAGATCCGGCGTCGGCCCGGTACGCCCACCTACAGCGCACTCGCCCTCGGATGCTCGGTGGACAACCGTCGGCACAGGTCGGCGGCCGCGCGGGCGGTCGGTTCGATCGCCGAGTCCAACCTGCTCGATCCGCGTGAATTCGCCGAGGAGGTCGTGAGGCTGATCGGCGAGGACTTCGTCACCCTCGCCCGGGTCGTCGACGCGTTGTCGGAGGCGTCGACCGTGAGTGCTCTCGCCGGTTACCGGGCGATGCAAGTACTCGAGGTGATTCTCGAGCACGCCGCCGATCTGACCCGGCCGGTGGACGTCGTCCGTGCACTCGCCCCCTTGGGCCGGCGATTCGGGGTGGCGCCCGCCGTTCCCGACTCGCTCCGCGCGCGGGCGCGCCCTCGTAGCGCACTGGGCGATGCGCTCAGGGAGCTGGACGTGAATCCGGCCGCCGAGACCGAGGAGGTCCGCCGCGCCGCCGAGCAGGCGTGCATGGTCGGAGCATGAAGCGACAGGCCCCTGCCCTGCGGTGCCCAAGACGGTTCGCCTTGGGCGCCCCTGATCAGAGGGCTCTGCGTGGCACGACAGGAACGCCCGGAGCGCCGCCGTGGGCGCGGGTCGCGGGCTCCACCTTGATGGTCGTCGGGGTCATGATCGGAAGGATGTTCCGTTCCAGCGGCTTCCTCGGGCACGAGGTCCCTGACCTGCGGTGCCCTGGACGGGCCGTGTAGGACACGCCTGGTCCTGGTGGGCGAACTGGTCGCACGGGAAGCCCAGCACCACGAGCCCGCGGTCGCCGAACCGCTCGTACAGGTCCTCCAGGCCCGCGAACTGGGGCGTCAACCCGCACTTGCTCGCCGTGTTGACCACAAGCACGACCTTTCCCGAGAAATCGGACAGGTCGAGGTCGTCGCCCGTGAGCGTGGTGGCGGTGAAGTCGTGGAGCGTCCTCATGGCGCCATCCTGCATGTCCCAAGACGGGCCGTCTAGGGAACGCCTGGTCAGGGCCCTGGTGTGGGGTCCGGCTACGACGAGCCCATCGCCCGGCTCGCCGCCGCCGCGACCCGCATGACGAGGGGTTCGAGGCGCCGGAGCGCGGACTCGTCGGGGGCGGAGGCGGAGAGGGCCGCGACGGCGCGGCGCTCGGGGTGGGCGCGCTCCGGATGGGCACGGTCGGACTCGGGGGCCTCGCCCTCGAAGACCGGTGCCGCCACGCAGTACAGGCCCGGGGTGAGCTCGGCGTGATCCAGCGAGCGCCGCCGACGCCGGATCCCGGCCAGCTCCACCGCCAGCTGATCCGCCGAGGTGATGGTGGTGTCCGTCCACGCCACGAACGGTCCCTCGGCCACCCGGTGCGCGGCCTCGTCGTCGTAGGCCAACATCGCCTTTCCCACCCCCGTGCAGTACGCCGGCAGGCCGCCCCCGATGCGCGACGGCGAGGGGATCGGCCGCGGGCCGTGGAGCTTGTTGAGGTAGACCACCTGGTCGCCGTGCAGTGTGGCCAGGTGAACGGTGGCGCGGGTGGCCTCGAAGAGGTGGGCGAGGAACGGCGTGAGGACGGTGCGGATGCGCTCGAACTCCGGCGAGGCGGGGATGGGGTCGAGGTCCTGGACGATCGGCCCGAGCCGGTAGAGGGGGCCGACCCTGGTGACGGCGCGGTTGCGCTCGAGCGCGCCGAGCAGGCGGAGCGTCGTGGACTTGGGCAGGCCGGTCTCGCGCGCGAGCTCGCTCAGGGTGAGTCCGCTGCCGGCGGCGGTGGCGCGCAGGACGGCGAAGGCGCGGTCGATCGGGGAGGGGGCGTCCTCGGGCATCACGCGTCTGCCCCCGTCGTCGCCAGTCCCGCGCAGTCCCCCGAGTTGCGCATCCGTTTCGTCAGCGACTCCGCCGGTTGCGCATCCCTTCGGGTGCGATTCGGATGCATAACCCCGGGGCCTCGCGACGGAGAGGATGCGCAACCCAGGAGGGTGGGGTGTCCGGTCGGGGCTGGGCGGGAGCGCATGGGGCCAGGGTACGCCCGGTGTTCCACTGAACGGCACACTCGGTTGAGCCGCGCCCGCGGCGCGGGGGAGACTCCGGGGCATGACGGAGAAGACGAAGCTCACCGCCGCGATCGTGGGGTCCGGCAACATCGGCACCGACCTCATGTACAAGCTCGAGCGCAGCGAGTACATCGAGCCGAAGTGGATGATCGGCATCGACGCCGAGTCCGAGGGCATGAAGCGCGCGGCCGACCACGGGCTCATCTGCATGGCCGGCGGCGCCGACGAGCTGCTCGCCTCGATCGAGGCCGGCGGCGAGAAGCCCGACCTGCTCTTCGAGGCCACCAGCGCCTACGTCCACAAGGAGTACGCGCCCAAGTACGAGGCCGCCGGCATCGTCGCGATCGACCTCACCCCGGCCGCCGTCGGCCCCATGGTGATCCCGCCGGCCAACCTGCGCGAGCACCTCGACGCCCCCAACACCAACATGGTCACCTGCGGCGGCCAGGCCACCATCCCGATGGTCCACGCCGTCTCCGAGGTCGTGCCGGTGGACTACGCCGAGATCGTCGCGTCCGTGTCGAGCGAGTCCGCCGGCCCGGGCACCCGCGCCAACATCGACGAGTTCACGCAGACCACCAAGGACGCCATCGAGAAGGTCGGCGGCGCCAAGCGCGGCAAGGCGATCATCATCCTCAACCCGGCCGAGCCGCCGATGATCATGCGCGACACGATCTTCTGCTCGATCCCCGAGGATGCCGACCACGACCTCATCACCACCGCGATCCGCAAGCGGGAGAAGGAGATCCAGGAGTACGTGCCGGGCTACCGCCTGCTCCAGGAGCCGCAGTTCGACCCGCCCACCGAGATCACCGGCGGCATGGCCCGCGTCGCGATCTTCGCCGAGGTCGAGGGCGCCGGCGACTTCCTGCCCGAGTACGCGGGCAACCTCGACATCATGACCGCCGCCGCCGCCAAGGTGGGCGAAGAGATCGCCAAGAGCAAGCTCGGCGTCTGAGACGGACAGGAGAACCGATCATGGACAAGAACAACCCGCTCAACGCGAACGCCCGCGCCTACTCGGACGAGCTCGACATCCGCATCACCGACTCCTCGCTGCGCGACGGCTCGCACCACAAGCGCCACCAGTTCTCGGTGGAGGACGTGCGCGACGTGGTCACCGCCCTCGACGGCGCCGGCGTGCCCGTCATCGAGGTGACCCACGGCGACGGCCTCGGCGGCGCCTCCTTCAACTACGGCTTCGCCAAGTCCTACGACCAGGAGCTCATCAAGGTCGCGGCCGAGACCGCGAAGCAGGCCAAGATCGCCTTCCTCACCCTGCCCGGCCTGGGCATCAAGGACGACATCCTGGCCGCGCGCGACAACGGCGGCTCGATCTGCCGCGTCGCCACCCACTGCACCGAGGCCGACGTCTCGATCCAGCACTTCGGCTACGCCCGCGACCTGGGCCTGGAGACCGTCGGCTTCCTCATGATGAGCCACACCCAGCCGCCCGAGGTGCTGGCCAAGCAGGCCCGCATCATGGCCGACGCCGGCTGCCAGTGCGTCTACATCGTGGACTCCGCCGGCGCCCTGGTCATGGACCAGGTCTCCGACCGCGTCGCCGCCCTGGTGGACGAGCTCGGCGACGACGCCCAGGTGGGCTTTCACGGCCACGAGAACCTCGACGTGGGCGTGGGCAACTCGATCATGGCCATCCGCGCGGGCGCCCAGCAGATCGACGGCTCCACCCGCCGCTTCGGCGCCGGCGCCGGCAACACGCCCGTCGAGGCGCTCGTCGGCGTGTGCGACAAGCTCGACATCCGTACCGGCATCGACTTCTTCAAGATCGCCGACGCCGCCGAGGACGTCATCCGCCCGCTCATGCCCAGCGAGTGCGTCGTGGACCGCGACGCCATGATGCTCGGCTACGCCGGCTGCTACTCGTCGTTCCTCAAGCACGCCGAGGGCCACGCCAGGCGCTACGAGGTCCCCACCGCCGAGATCCTCCTCCGCGCCGGCCGGCGCGGCCTCGTGGGCGGCCAGGAGGACCAGCTCATCGACATCGCGCTGGAGATCCAGAAGGAGCGCGTGCGCTGACGCGCCGGTGTGGCGCACACCGGTCGTGAGACAGTGGGGGCGATGAGTACCCCCCGCGATCTCCTGGCCCACGTCGTCGAGCGCGACCTGTGCATCGGCTGCGGCGCGTGCGCGGCGCTCCCGGACTCGGCCCTGCGCGTCGCGATGGGGGAGGACGGCCGCTACCGGGCCGAGCTCCGGGACGGTGCGGACCCGGACGCCGAGGGCGCCTACACCGAGGTGTGCCCGTTCGCGGAGGGGCACGACGAGGACGAGCTCGCGCGGGTCTTCCTCGACGCCCCCGGCGCGGCCCACGACGACCGGATCGGCACCCACCTCACGGTGGGCGCCGGCCACGTCCCCGACGGCGGCTTCCGCGAGGCGGGCTCCTCGGGAGGCATGACGAGCTGGTTCCTGCACCGGCTGCTCGAGGAGGACGCGGTCGACGCGGTCCTGCACGTCAAACCGGGCGCGGGGGCGGGGGCGCCGCTGTTCGCGTTCGGGGTGTCCGGCACCGCGGACGAGCTGCGGGCCGGCGCCAAGTCGCGGTACTACCCGGTGGAGATGAGCGGCGTGCTCCGCCACGTCCGGGAGCACCCCGGCCGGTACGCGGTCGTGGGCGTGCCGTGCTTCCTCAAGGCCGTGCGGCTGGCGCAGCGGCAGGACCCGGTGCTGGCCGAGCGGATCCGGTTCTGCGTGGGGCTGGTGTGCGGCCACCTCAAGTCGAGCCGGTTCGCCGAGGCGTTGGCGTGGGAGCAGGGGGTGCCGCCCGCGGAGCTGGCGGGCATCGACTTCCGCGTCAAGTCCGACGAACGCTCCGACCGCTACAGCGTGTCGGTGACCGGCGCCGACGGCACCACCCGGACCGCGCCGACCTCGGAGCTGTCGGTGACCGACTGGGGGATGGGCTTCTTCAAGTACCCGGCGTGCGAGTTCTGCGACGACGTGCTGGCCGAGACCTCCGACATCACCTTCGGCGACGCCTGGCTGCCGGAGTTCACCGGCGACCCGATGGGGGACAACATCGTGATCGCGCGGTCGGCGGCGGCCCGCGACGTGCTCGAGCGCAACCGGCGGCAGCTGCGGCTCACCGACATCTCGGCCGAGCGCGCCGCCCGGTCGCAGGACGCCGGGCTCCGCCACCGCCGCGAGGGCCTGGCCTACCGGCTCGCCCG
>DUTZ01000176.1 GCA_012841845.1 Actinomycetales bacterium
GAGCCCCGCCACCCGTGAGGGTCGGCGGGGCTCGGTGCATCCGGGCCGCCCGGGGTCAGCGGTCGCGCGCCTCGTCGTCGCCGGTGGGGGTCTCCAGGGCCGGCGGGGCCTCGTGGGTGATGGTGCCGTCCTCGACGCTCTCGCGGTAGGCGAGGTTGCCGACGCGGTTGGCGATGACGGGCGCGGTGCACACGGCGACGATCGCGGTGACGACGAGCATGCCGAGGTCCACGTGGGGGACGATCCGCAGGCCGGCCCCGAAGAGCACGAAGACCAGGCCGAGGACCTGCGGCTTGGCGGCGGGGTGCATGCGGCTGAGCGTGTCGCGGAAGCGCACCAGGCCCACGGCGCTGCCTAGGACGAGCAGGGCGCCGGCAAAGACGAAGAGCGCGGCGACGAACTCGAGGATCGCGGTCATCGGTTGGCCTCCTCGGGGAGTCCCTCGTCGTCGTCCACGCGGAACCGCGCCACCGACACGGAGCCGAGGAACGCGACCAGGGCCAGCGCGACGAGCGCGGCGGCCGGGGTCGTGTCCTTGGTCCAGGCGATGTACACGCCGATGCCGCACTGGGCGGTGGCGGCGAGCATGTCCAGGGAGATCAGCCGGTCGAGGGTGGACGGCCCGGCGAGCATCCGCACCATGGTGAGGAACAGCGCGATACCGAGCGCCACGACGGCGCCGGACCAGAGCAGCAGGGTGATGCTCATCGGGTGCCCTCCTCGTGTCCGGCCGGGCCGCGGCGGTCCGGGGTGGTCTCCTGGGCGGGGGTGTCGCAGAACTCCTCGCCCTCGTACTCCTCGGTGGGCGCGATGTAGTGGGCGGGGCTGTGCCGCCAGTCCTCGGGGCGCTCGAAGGCCCGGACGTAGAGCCGTTCGATGGTCGCGACCTGGGTGTGGAACCGCTCGATGGCGGCGTCGGAGCCGGCGTCGAGGACGTGGATGTACACGTAGCGGGCCAGCGGGTCGACGCGCACCACGATGCCGCCGGGCATGAGGTTGAGCGTGTTGACGGCCAGGGCCAGGCAGAAGTCGGACTTGAGGCGCATGGGCGCGGGCAGGACGGCGGCCCGCGGCGGCGGCGCCGGCCGGACGGACAGCCACGCGACCTGGAGCGAGGACCGGACGAGGTAGTAGGCGATCACGATCACGAGCCAGATCGTGGAGATCGGCCGCACGAGCCCCTCGACGGGGACGCGGGGCAGCGGCAGCAGCAGCATCACGGTGAGCGCCACGAGGAAGCCGGCGGCGATGGTGCCGATCTCGAGGGTGCCCCAGAGCATGACCCAGGCGAAGGTGAGCCACAGGCTCATGAACACGCGCGAGCCCACGACCCGCGCGTCGAGGCGGGGGCGGCCGGGGGGTCCGGTGGTGTCGTACACGTCAGCGCACCCCCGTCAGCGAATCGACGTGGCGGCCGGGGGTGGCGTCGGCGGGGACGGTCACCAGGTACTCCTGCCGGTCGATGAGGGTCTCGGCGGCGCGGTCGGTGATCCCCAGCAGCGGGCCGGCGAACACGGTCATGAGCAGGGAGACCACGACGAGGCCGATCGTCGGCCCGAGCATGCTCAGCGGCATGCGCCCGACCTCCTCGCGCTCGTCGAACTCCACGTACTCGTCGGAGGGGAGCAGGGCGAGCGGCTTGGCCAGCACGAGCGAGCCCTCGGGGGCGTCGGCGCGGGGCCGCCAGAACGCCTTGGACCACACGCGGACCACCACGTACAGGGTGAGCAGGCTGGTCACCACGGAGCCGGCGACGAGCACCCACACCAGCGCGCCCCCGAGGTCGGCGCCGGCCTGGATGACGGCGAGCTTGCCGATGAACCCGGTGAACGGGGGGATGCCGCCCAGGTTGAGGGCCGGGACGAGGAAGGTCACGGCGAGGACGGGGCTGGCGACGGCGAGGGAGCCCAGCCGGCGGAGTGACGACGAGCCGGCCTGTCGCTCGATGAGGCCCACCACGAGGAAGAGCGTGGTCTGCACGATGATGTGGTGGCCGACGTAGTAGATGGCCGCGCTCAGGCCGGCCTCGGTGGACAGGGCCACGCCGAAGATCATGTAGCCGATGTGGCTGACGAGGGTGAACGACAGGATTCGCTTGATGTCGGACTGCGCGATGGCGCCGAGGATGCCGACGAGCATCGTGAGCAGCGCCGCGACGAGCAGGATGTCGTCCATCATCCCGCCGGGGAACACCAGCGTCTGGAATCGGATGATCGCGTAGACGCCGACCTTGGTGAGCAGGCCGGCGAAGACGGCGGTGACGGGCGCGGGCGCGGTGGGGTAGGAGTCCGGCAGCCAGGTGGAGAGCGGGAAGACGGCGGCCTTGATGCCGAAGCCCACGAGGAACACGGCGAAGATCGTCGCCTTGAGCCCGTCCGGGATCTCCGCCATGCGGATCGCCAGCTGGGCCAGGTTGAGCGTGCCGGTGGCCGAGTAGGCCAGGCCGATGCCCAGGAGGAACACCATCGAGGACATCATCGACACGACGGTGTAGGACACGCCTGCGCGGACGCGTTCCTGGCTGGCGCCCAGCGTGAGCAGGACGTAGGAGGCGGCGAGCAGGATCTCGAAGCCCACGAAGAGGTTGAACAGGTCGCCGGCGACGAACGCCGCCGCCAGGCCGGCGGCCAGGGCGAGGTAGGTGGGCAGGAAGATCGACACGGGCTGGTCGCCCTCGCCGTCCCGGACACCCTGGCCGACGGCGTAGATGATCACCGAGAGCAGGACGATCGACGAGACGAGCAGCATCATGGCGCTGAGCCGGTCCGCGACGAGCGTGATCCCGACGGGCGCGTCCCAGCCGCCCACCTGGACGGTGTGCATGCCGTGCTGGTCGGTGAGGTAGACAAGCAGGGCGGACACCACGAGCAGGCCGGTGAGGGTGACGACCGTGATGAAGTTCTGGATCCGCGGCCGGCGGGAGACCACCAGGCAGGCGGCGGCCGCGAGCAGCGGTCCGAGGACGACGGACGGGATGAGGTAGCCGAAGAGGTCCTGGGTCGTCATGCGTCCCCCTCCCGGCCGGTGGCGGTCTCGGGGCCGGGGAACCCGGTGGTGGTCTCGCCGGACTCGGGCATGCCGTCGTCGAGCTCCTCGTCGTCGTAGTCCACCTGGTCGCCGAGCTCGGTGGGCGCGCCGGTGAGGTGGTCGTCGGAGCGGTCGCGGTCGGGGGCGGACCAGGCGTCGGCGGGGGAGCGCTTGGCGATCTTGGTGTCCTCGGCGTCGTCGGCCACCTCGTCGAGGGTGGTGAACTGGTACGAGCGGTAGGCCAGGGCGAGGATGAACGCCCCGACGCCGGCGGTGATGACGATCGCGGTGAGGATCATCGCCTGCGCCAGCGGGTCGGAGTCCGTGGAGTGCGCGTCCCAGCCGCGGCCGCGGATCGGGGGGTTCCCGGGCGGGCCGCCGGCGGCCAGGATGAGCAGGTTGATGCCGTTGGACAGGATCATGATCCCGAGCAGGATCTTGATGATCGCGCGCTCGAGCAGCAGGTAGACGCCGCAGGCGGCGAGGACGCCGGCGAGCAGCAGCAGGGCGAAGTCGGCGGTCATGACGTGCCTCCCGGGAGCGCGCCCTGGTTCTCGGCGGCCTCGCGGCGGGCGGCCAGGTCGGTGCGGGCGGCGTCGTCGTCGACCCCCGGCACCTGCCGCAGGGCGGCGGTGGAGGGGCTGTCGGTGGCGTCCACGTAGACGGCGCGCAGTTCCTCGATGTCCTCCTCGTCGAGGTCGAGGCGTGCGCCGAGGCTGCGCAGGATGTCCAGGACCAGGCCCACCACGATGAGGTAGACGCCGAGGTCGAACAGCAGGGCGGTGACGAACTTGACCTCGCCGAAGACCGGGAGCGTGAACTCGAACATCGCGCTGGACAGGGCGGGCGCGCCGAACGCCATCGAGCCGGCGGCGGTGCCGGCGGCCAGCAGCAGGCCCACGCCGAGGATGCGGCCGGCGTCCACGGGGACGGCCTCGCCGAGCTCGTAGCGGCCGCCGGCGAGGTAGCGCAGGACCAGCGCGAGGCCGGCGACGAGGCCGCCGGCGAACCCGCCGCCGGGGTTGTTGTGGCCGGTGAAGAAGAAGAACAGGGACAGGACCATCATCGTGGGGAAGATGAGCCGCGTGGTCACCTCGAGCACCAGCGACCGGGCCCGCGGGTCC
>DUTZ01000177.1 GCA_012841845.1 Actinomycetales bacterium
GCCCGCGCCCGGCGGTGAGCCGCGCCCGCCGCTGAATCCGAGCCCCGCCGGCCCCGGCCGGTCAGCGGCGCAGCCACTCCAGGCTCAGGCCCTCGGACCGCAGCCATTCCGGCAGCGAGTGGCCGTGCGCGGCGATGCCGGTCGAGACCGCGAAGGCCGTCTCCATGGCCCGGCCGCCGGTGTCGGGGTCGAGGAAGCCCTCCGCGATCGCCAGGGCGAGCTCGTCGCCGTCGAGCACCTCCGTGAAGGCCCCGGTGCGACAGATGACGTCCAGGTAGAGGTCCCGCGTCCGCCAGGGACCCGAGCCACCGGCCGGCCGCTCGATGGTCATGATGTCCACGTAGAACTCCTGCTCCTTCTCGTTGCCGGGAGTGAAGTGGAAATCGGTGATCCGCAAGTCCAGTGCGGGCAGCAGCCAGGACTCGACGTAGGAGAACCGGGGATGGTCGGCCTCGCGCGCCATGTAGAGCCCGTGTGCTGTCTCGCGGAACACGTCCACCGGGCGCACGAATCCCTTGGGGTCGGTGTTCGCGCGCGCGGCGACGTCGAAGATCTCCCGCTTGGGCGCGTGGGCGACGACCGCGGCTCCGGGCGCCCGGCGCCCGGGCATCACGACGTGGGCACCTTGCCGTCGACCAGCTCGGACACGGGGACCTGCCGGACGACCTCGGTGGTCGTGGCGGGGACCGCCGGCTCCGAGGCCCGGTGGAAGCCGTGGACCGCGATCTCGGACAGCTTCGTGCGGACGAGGAAGACGTTGTAGGCGTTCCACGTGGTGACGAGGTAGTACAGGTCCTCGCCCTGCGCCCACGGGTGCATGAACGCGCCGTACACGCCCGGCAGCATCGAGTAGTCGATGAGCGAGGTCGCGCGGCTCCAGGGGCCCTCCGGGCGGTCCGCGGTGCGCAGGACCACCGAGTCGAAGCCCTGCGAGTACATGGCCGTGTACTTGCCGAGGTGGGCGTTCCACATCACCGACATCTCGCTGACCGGTCCGGGCATGACCGTCTCGGCGTCGCGGACATCGGGGACCCAGCCCGCGCCGTCCCAGTACTCGTAGTCGTCGGGGTCGCGGACGTCGGCCTCGGGGACGCGGGCGAGCACCGGCGCCCCCTGGCGGCCGGAGGGGGTGAGGTATTCGTACAGGTACCCCTTCGCCGTGAGGAACGCGCTCATCTGGGCGCCGCGCCATGCGGCGTCGACGGGCGGGGCGCCGTCACCGGCGGGAACGGTGTCGGTGATCGGCCGGGCCATCGCCGGGACGACCTCCCAGTTCTCGCCGTTGTCCTCGGAGTAGGCCAGGCCGGAGTAGTTGGTGGTCCAGCTGCCCGGCTGCCCCCACTGGGCCACGGACATGAAGCGCAGGTACTGGACGCCGTCCACGGAGATGCCGGCGGTGGGGATGGTGGTGACCTCGCCGGGCAGGTGCGAACGCGGAACGATCGACTTGGCCAGACCGTCGGGGCCCGTCGCCGCCGAGTCGATCGTGATGCCGTCGCCGAGCGCCTCTGCAGGTGTCGAGGACCGGAACAGGACGTTGGAGCGCCACTGGTTCCCGGGGACGGTGCAGTCGCCCATCGTGTCGCCGAAGGCCATGAGGATCTGCGGGTCGGCGGCGTCGCCGTTGTCCCACATGATCCCGAGGTCGGTGCCGGCGACCCCGAACCGGTTGATTGACTCGGTCGGGCTGGTCGGGCCGGTGACGAGCTGCAGGAACTGCGTGGGCCCGCGCAGGACGGGGACCGTGCCCTGTTCGCCGGTGATCCACGGCGGCATGCCGTAGACGGAGCCGGTGACCGGGTTCAGCGATCCGGAGATGATGTTCCCGAGCGAGCCCGTCTCGAGCTGCTGGACGAGCGAGCCCGAGCGGTCCGCGGACCCCAGCGCGCGGGAGGCGGACCCCACCGAACCGTCCGGCCCGGCGGATCCGGCGGACCCGAGCGATCCCAGGGATCCGGCAGCCATCCCGGCGCCGGTCCGGTGCTCGAGGAGTGAACCGAAGTTGCCGAACATCTCGCTGCACGGTCCCGCCGACGCCACCGGCGCCGTGAGGACGGTGGCGAGGGGGACCGCGGTAGCCAGGGCCACGGCGGCGGAGGTGAGTCGGCGGGCGGCGGGGTGCACGGTGGCTGCTCTCCGCCCGCCCGGGGCGGGCCCGGGCGGGCTTGGTCGTGTCGGGTCGGGGACTACTCGGGGATCGGGATCCGCTCGACGAGCTTCTGCTCGCCGGTGTCGACCGGGTCGGCGGGCGCCGAGCTCCGGGCGAAGGCCGACTCCGCCAGGCCGGTGAGGTCGGTCTTCATGAGGAAAACATTATAGGCGTCCCATGTGGACATCGTGTAGTACAGGGTAGAGTCCGAGCTCCACGGGTGGATGTACGCCCCGTACATGGTGGGGATCGCCTGGTGCGACAGCAGGATCCGCAGCTGGCCCCACGGGCCCTCCGGCTTCGCGGCCTGCCGCATGACGATGTTGTTCCGTGCGTCCGTGTACAGCGCGATGTACTTGCCCAGGTAGTCGTTCCAGTCCACCGAGAGTTCGCTCACCGGTGCCGGGATGACCCTCGCCGCCGCGTCGGGATCGGCCACCCAGTCGGCGCCGTCCCAGTAGACGTACGCATCGGGGTTTTCGATCTGCGCCTCGGGGACGCGGGCGAGGACGGCCTGCCCGGAGCGGCCGGACGGCGTCTGGTACTCGTACACGTACCCGCCGACCTTGAGGAACGCGCTCATCTGGGCCTGCGGCTGGGACGGCAGGTCCTCGCCGTCGACCGTGAGTTCCTCGGGCACCAGGGCCTCGCTCCCGGTGCCCAGCCGGACGGTGCCCTGCACGGGGGTCCAGTTCTCACCCCGGTCCGTGGACTTGGCCAGGGCCGAATAGTTGGTCACCCACTCGCCCGGCTCGCCCCAGGTGGCCACCGACATGTAGCGGAGGTACTGGGTTCCCCCGATGCCGACGCCGGCGGTGGGGATGACGGTGGTCTCGCCCGGCTTGTTCGAGCGGGGGAGGATCGACTTGGCCACGCCCGGTGACTCCATGGGGGCGTCGACGATCCGCATGCCGTCCGCGAGGTTCCGGTCACTGGAGCGGAAGAGGATGTTGGAGCGCCACTGTTCGCCGGGCAGCGAGCAGTCGCCGAAGGTGTCGCCGAGGGCCATGTAGGTGGTGCCGTCCCCGCCGTCCCAGAGGATGCCGAGGTCCGTGCCCTGGATGCCGAAGCGGTCGACCGTGTCGTTGGGGCTGGTCCGGCCGGTGAGGAGCTCGACCGTCTGGGTGCGGCCCTCGAGGACGGGGATGTATCCGCTGGTCCCCGTCTTCCACGGCGTCGCGGTGGGGTTGCTCGAGGATCCCGCCGAACCGGACCCTCCGCCCAGGCTGCCCAGGCTGCCGGACCCGCCGGTCGCCTGGGGCGGCCACGTGTCGCACGGGGCGGCGGTGGCGACGGGTGAGCCGAGGGTCAGTGCGCCCGCGGCGAGTGACGCCGCGGTGAGCGAGGACACCAGGCCGGCCCGGCGACGGGCGAAGCGAGAGGACTGTCGGGCGGTCCGGGTCATGGATCCTCCGGGGCACGGGTGACCGACGTCTGAGAGACGTCTGGGTAAGTCGCGCCTTATGATACAACCGGCCCCCGACATCATGGGCATCTCGTGCGTACACGGGGTGGGTCGGGACTCGTACTCTGGGCGTATGGCCTTCGCGACAGAGATCCCCGACGACGGGGCCCCCGTCGACCCCACCGTGCTCGCCTACTCGGAGTTCCGGCCGATCGGCGAGATCGAGCGGAGCTCGGATCGCTTCGAGGTGGTCAGCGAGTTCACGCCCTCCGGGGACCAGCCCACGGCGATCGCGGAACTGGACGAGCGGCTGCGGGCGGGGGAGCGGGACGTGGTCCTGCTCGGCGCGACCGGCACCGGTAAGTCGGCGACGACGGCGTGGCTCATCGAGAAGGTCCAGCGGCCCACGCTCGTGATGGCGCCCAACAAGACCCTCGCGGCGCAGCTCGCCAACGAGCTGCGGGAGATGCTGCCGAACAACGCCGTCGAGTACTTCGTCTCGTACTACGACTACTACCAACCCGAGGCGTACATCGCGCAGACGGACACCTACATCGAGAAGGACTCGTCGATCAACGACGACGTGGAGCGCCTCCGGCATTCGGCGACCTCGTCGCTGCTCTCCCGGCGCGACGTCGTGGTGGTGAGCTCCGTGTCCTGCATCTACGGTCTGGGCACGCCGCAGTCGTACCTCGACCGCTCGATCCCGCTCAAGGTCGGCCAGGAGGTCGAGCGGGACCGGCTCCTGCGGCTGCTCGTGGACGTGCAGTACGAGCGCAACGACGTCTCCATGACGCGCGGCACCTTCCGCGCCAAGGGCGACACGGTGGACATCATCCCCACCTACGAGGAACTCGCGGTGCGCATCGAGTTCTTCGGTGACGAGGTGGACGCGCTGTACTACATCCACCCGCTCACCGGCGACGTCGTGCGCAAGGTGGAGGAGGTCCGCATCTTCCCCGCCACCCACTACGTGGCCGGCCCGGAGCGGATGGCCAGGGCGATCGCGTCGATCGAGGAGGAGTTGGAGGAGCGGCTGGCCGAGCTGGAGAACCAGGGCAAGCTCCTCGAGGCACAGCGGCTGCGCATGCGCACCACCTACGACATCGAGATGATGCAGCAGGTGGGCTTCTGCTCCGGTATCGAGAACTACTCGCGGCACATCGACGGCCGCGAAGCCGGAAGTTCTCCCGCCACGCTCATCGACTACTTCCCCGAGGACTTCCTCACCGTGATCGACGAGTCCCACGTCACCGTCCCGCAGATCGGGGCGATGTACGAGGGCGACGCCTCCCGCAAGCGCAACCTCGTCGACTTCGGGTTCCGCCTGCCGTCCGCGTTGGACAACCGCCCGCTGACGTGGGAGGAGTTCTCCGACCGCGTGGGGCAGACCGTGTACCTCTCGGCCACCCCGGGCCCGTACGAGATGGCGCGGACCGGCGGCGAGTTCGTCGAACAGGTCATCCGCCCCACCGGGCTGGTCGACCCCAAGGTCGTCGTCAAACCCACCAAGGGACAGATCGACGACCTCATCGGCGAGATCCGCGCCCGCGCCGAGCGCGACGAGCGGGTCCTGGTCACCACACTCACCAAGAAGATGTCCGAGGACCTCACCGACTACCTCCTCGAACTGGGGGTGCGGGTGCGCTACCTGCACTCGGAGATCGACACCCTGCAGCGCGTCGAGCTCCTGCGAGACCTGCGGCGCGGGGAGTACGACGTCCTGGTGGGCATCAACCTCCTGCGCGAGGGCCTGGACCTGCCGGAGGTCTCCCTGGTGGCGATCCTCGACGCGGACAAGGAGGGCTTCCTCCGGTCCAGCACCTCGCTCATCCAGACCATCGGCCGCGCCGCCCGCAACGTCTCGGGCGAGGTACACATGTACGCCGACACGGTCACCGACTCGATGCGCTACGCAATCGAGGAGACCGAGCGGAGGCGCGAGAAGCAGATCGCCTACAACACCGAGCACGGCATCGACCCGCAGCCGTTGCGCAAGAAGATCGCCGACATCCTCGACCGGGTGGGGGAGGAGCGGGACGCCGCCGCGGAGGACGCAGACCCCACCCTGCGCCCCGAGCTCGTCGGCGCACGTGCGGCCGGCGACGCCGCACGGCCGCGCAAGGAGCTGGAGAAGCTCATCGAGGAGATGACCGAGCAGATGATGTCCGCGGCCACCGACCTACGCTTCGAGCTGGCCGGCCGCCTCCGAGACGAGATCGCCGAGCTGCGGCGCGAACTCAAGGGGATGCGCGAGGCGGGCATCGACTGACCGGGATGTGACGTCCGGCGCTTACGGCGGACGCGGCCCCACCCCGGGCACTACGCTGTGGGGAACGAGTTGAGCGCGGTCCCGTGCCGGTCGGGGGACCGGCCGCGCGCCGAGGAGAGGAAGAGTATGAGCGCCTACAGGAAGGTCGTCGTCGGTACCGACGGTTCCGAATCGTCGTTTCGGGCGGTCGAGCGCGCGGCGACCTTGGCGGCCGGCGAGGACGCCACCCTGGTGATCGCCTGCGCGTACGTCCTGGCCGACCAGCGGTCCGTGAGCCACGCCGCCGACCAGCTGGGCGACGACGCCTACCAGATCCGCGGCGACAACCCGGCGGAGGACATCGTCCGCAGCGCCCGCGAGCGTGCCGTCGCGGCGGGCGCAGGGACCATCGAGGCGCGCACCGTCAAGGGCGCCCCGGTGGAGTCGCTCATCAAGCTCGCCGACGACGTGGGGGCCGACCTGCTGGTGGTGGGCAACAAGGGCCTCAACTCCCTCACCGGCCGGCTGCTGGGCTCGGTCCCGGCCGACGCCGCTCGTCGCGCGACCTGCGACGTGCTCATCGTCCACACGACCTGACGGCGGTCAGCCGCAGAGGTGCGAGCGGCTCGCGTCCACGAGGGCGCGGCCCACGTCCGCGGCGTCGGCTCCGCCATCGCCGTCGCGGGCGGCCAGTGCGGTGGTGAAGGGACGGACGCTGTCGAGGACCGTCTCCGGGTCCGCACCCTCGGCGATGCCGCGGCAGATCCCCAGCCCCACCTCGACGGCCGTGTCGGCCGCGGTGTCCGTCGCGACGCCGCGCCCGGCGAGGTCGTCGAGGAACGCCTGTTCGTCGCTGCTGCGCTCCGCGCCGGTGCCGGTGCCCGACGGCGTGTCCGCGGGTTCCTGTCCGCCGGGGGCGGAGGCGGCGGCGGTCCCGGTGGTCTCCGCGGGCTCGTCCGCCGGGCTCGCGCATCCCGCGGCCGCCGCGACCCCGACGAGGCCCGCC
>DUTZ01000178.1 GCA_012841845.1 Actinomycetales bacterium
CCCGCGGGTTCCGGCGCGCACGCCCCCGAGGGCCGCCGCACCCACGGGCCGCCGCCCGCGCGGGCACGACCCGGGTGCGCGTCCGCGCGGGGTGGGGTGCCACGACCGGTGGACGGGGACCGTAGGCTGTCGAGCAGGGTCGGTCGCCGCCGACCCGCCACGCCGACGAGGACGTATGAGGATGCCGAGCGATTCTGTGACGGCCGGGACGACGACCGGCACCGAGGTGACGACTCCGGATCACGTGGTGGCCGGGGTCGACATCGGTGACGCCGCGCTCGCCGACACGCTGCGCTCGCGGCTCGCCGAGGTCGAGGAGCTCATCGTGGCGCGCCTCGAGACGGGCGAGGACTTCCTCTCCGACGTGGCGCTGCACCTCGTCACCGCCGGCGGCAAGCGGTTCCGCCCCGTGGTGACGCTGCTCGCCGGGCAGCTCGGCCCGGAGCCCGACCGCGAGCGCCTGGTCAAGGCCGCCGTCGTGTGCGAGATGATCCACCTGGCGACCCTGTACCACGACGACGTGATGGACGAGGCCACCATGCGCCGCGGCGTCGAGTCCGCCAACGCGCGCTGGGACAACTCGGTGGCGATCCTCGCCGGCGACTTCCTCTTCGCCCACTCCTCGATGCTGCTCGCCGAGCTCGGGCCCGAGGCGGTGCAGCTCATCGCGCAGACCTTCGCCGAGCTGGTCACCGGCCAGATGCGGGAGACCGTGGGCCCGGGTGAGGGCGCGGGTGACGACGACGAGGCCGGCCACTACCTGCGGGTGATCTGGGAGAAGACCGGGTCGCTCATCGCGGCCGCCGCCCGGTTCGGTGGCATGTACTCGGGCGCGACCGACGAGCAGCTCGACCACCTGCGCCGGCTGGGCGACGCGGTGGGGATCGCGTTCCAGATCGCCGACGACATCATCGACATCGCCTCGCCGTCCACGGACTCGGGCAAGACCCCCGGGACCGACCTGCGCGAGGGCGTGCTCACGCTGCCCATGATCTACGCCGCCGAGTCCGGCTCGCCCGATCCGGACCGCCTGCGGGAGCTGTTGGGGCGCCCCCTGACCGACGACGACGAGGTGGCCGAGGCCCTGGATCTCCTCCGCGGGTCGGACGGCATGCGCCGTGCCCGGGCGGCGCTCGAGGACTACGTGGCGCAGGCGATGGCCGAGCTCGACGCGCTGCCGGCCGGCCCCGCGAACGAGGCGCTGCGCCGGCTGGTGCGGTTCACGGTCGAGCGCGCCGGCTGAATCTCCGCCCGCCCGGGCATCCGCTCCCGCGCCGGCATCCGCTCCCGCGCCTGCACGTGCCCGCCCCCCTCCACGCTGCGGTGAGACGTCCGGGTCAGCTGCCCCCTGACACGTACGGCTGCACCGGCCGGCGCCGGTGCGGCTGTGCCCGAAAGGTGGCGAGGACGGACGTGGCCGGCAGCTGCCGGAGCACGTGTCATCCGGGCCAGCACGGACACGAGCAGATGCCGCCGATGGGGGCGGTGGGCCCCTGAGCGGTGGCTCCCCTGGCGAACCCCTGCGCCCGGATCAGTCACGGGCGAACAGTCGTACTTGCGCGGCCTTGGCGGTGAGCGTCACCGCGGACCCGGGCGCGAGCGCGAGGTCGGCGGCCGAGCGGCTCGTGATCTCGGCCTCGACGTGCTGGCCGTCGCGCAGCGCGCAGCTCACGCGCGTCAGGGCGCCCGCGGGCGCGAGCGAGGCCACGGTGGCCGGCCATGCGTTGCGCACGCTGGACCCGCCACCCGCGCC
>DUTZ01000012.1 GCA_012841845.1 Actinomycetales bacterium
CGAGGCGCTGGGCGTCGGTGCGCGGATCGCCGGGCTCGGTGTCGGCGGCAGCCGCGGCACGCAGGCGCTGCTCGAGGGCTGCGGCGTCCTCCGTGGGCAGGAGCGCCCACATCGAGCTCATGCCCTGTCCGCGGGGCCGGAAGGACACACGGCGCTCCTCTCGGGCCTGCTCGTGCTGGCGGTCCAGCTCGTCGCGGTCCCTGCGCTCCATGGCGCGGTCGATCCGCTCGCCCAGGGAGCCCCGGGTGGGCGGATCGCCCGCATCGAGCTGGCGCCTGATCCCGGCCAGCACCTCCTCCTCGACCGCGTCCAACAACCGGTCGGGCACCTTGGCGAGTTTGCAGGCCAGGTCCACGATCAACCCCTCGTCCAGCACACCCTCCCGGGCGTGGCGGGAGAGGCGGCGCAGTCGGGTACGCATCTGCACCGCCGCGGTGACCAACCGGCCGGCGTGCCAGGCCGGCACGCCCATCGCCGTGGTGACGTGCGAGCGCACCAGCCGGGGCGGCTCGAGCTGCGCGTACTCCGGGCCCGGCTCGCGGCCCGCGGCCTCGTCCTCACCCCGCCGGATCCGCTCGCGTCGCGAGACCACCTCGACCATCGCGAACACCGCATCCAGACGGGCCACCGCCGCGAGGTTCTGCTCACGCGTGAAGTCCCGGGAGAGCTCGACAAGCTCGGACAGGTCCAGCGACTCGAGCGGACGCGCGACGTCGATCGACAGAACCGCCACCGTCACCACCCCCTGCTCCCGCCGGCCGACCCCCCTAGGTCGAATGTGTGTACGATTCTAACTCGCCCCACGACATAGCGCAAGTGTTCGATTATGCGAACGTCGCCCGGCGCCCGTGTCGGACCGCCCGACTACCCTTCGTCCCATGGGACGACGGACCACGCGGCACCCCGCACGGCGGCTCACCTCCGCGGGCGCATCGCGGCGCGAGGTGGCGACCCTCGCCGTCGAGGAGCCGCTCGAGGTCCGCATCGGCGGCCGGCCCTACGTGGTGACCATGCGGACCCCGGGCGACGACATGGACCTCGCCGCCGGTCACCTGGTCTCCGAGGGCGTGATCTGGCACCGCGAGCACCTGCCGGAGATCTGCTACTGCACCGCGGTGAGCGGGCGCGCCGAGCAGGACTACAACACCCTCACCGTCACGCTCTCCCCGGACGTCCCCGAGCCCGAGCCTGCCCGCGCGGCCACCATGACCAGCGCGTGCGGCGTGTGCGGCGTCGACTCGATCGACGAGGTCCGCCGGTCCACCCACTTCCCCGCCGAGCCCACGGCGCCGCTTGTCGACGTGGACGCGCTGCTCGCACTGCCCGCGCGGCTGCGCGAGCGACAGGCGCTGTTCGACAAGACCGGCGGGGTCCACGCGGCGGGACTGTTCACCCCCGACGGCGAGGTGCTCTGTCTGCGCGAGGACGTCGGTCGCCACAACGCCGTGGACAAGGTGGTGGGCTGGGCGCTGCGCGAGGGCCGGCTGCCCCTGCGGGACACGATCCTCCAGGTCTCCGGCCGGGCCTCGTTCGAGCTGGCCCAGAAGGCCTCCATGGCGGGGATCCCCGTCCTGGCGGCGGTGAGCGCGCCGTCGTCCCTCGCCGTGCACCTGGCCGACGAGGCCTGCGTGACGCTGGTCGGCTTCAGCCGCGGGGACCGCGCCACCGTGTACACGCATCCGGAGCGCGTGCGGGCCTGAGCGGACCCGGCGCCGGGTCCGAGGAGAAGGCCGGGATAGAAGGACGACGACGAGGTGGACATCGCGGTGACGCGGCGCACAATGGGCCCATGAGCCTGATCCCGCGTATCCGTCGCTCCGCTCCCGTCGACGACATCGACGAGGCCGAGCTGCGCGTCACCGAGCCGGAGACCTCGGCCGCGGGCCCCAAGGCGGTGGCGGTGGCGCTCCAGCGGGGGATCTCGCAGGCCGGCGTGCTGCGGACGGCGCGGGCGCTGGCCCGGGTCAACCACCGCGGCGGCACCGACTGCCCGGGGTGCGCGTGGCCCGAGTCGATCACCGGCCCCCGTAAGCCCGCCGAGTTCTGCGAGAACGGTGCCAAGGCCGTCGCCGAGGAGTCCACCACCCGCACCGTGACGCCCGCGTGGTGGGCCGAGCACCCGATCTCCGTCCTGCGCGACAAGACCGAGTACTGGCTGGGCAACCAGGGCCGCATCACCGAGCCGGTCGTGCTGCGGCCGGGCGACGACCACTACTCGCCGATCTCGTGGCGCGCGGCGTTCGCCCTGATCGCCGAGCACGTCCACGCCACGACGCCCGACCGCTGCGTCTTCTACACCTCGGGCCGCACGGCCAACGAGACGGCGTTCATGTACCAGCTCCTCGCGCGGAGTCTGGGCACCAACAACCTGCCGGACTGCTCCAACATGTGCCACGAGTCGTCGGGCTCCGCGATGGTGCCGACCATCGGGATCGGCAAGGGGACGGTCTCCCTCGACGACTTCGATCACGCGGACGTCATCCTCGTCGTCGGGCAGAACCCGGGCACCAACCACCCCCGCATGCTCTCCGCACTGGGGGACGCGCGGCGGCGCGGGGCGCGTGTGGTGGCCGTCAACCCGCTCCCCGAGGCGGGGCTGCTGCACTTCACCGACCCGCAGTCGCCGGCCGGGCTCGTGGCCGGGCTCGCGGACCGGCCGGGCGAGACGATCGCCGACGACTTCCTCCAGATCCGCGTGGGCGGCGACCTCGCGCTGTTCCAGGCGCTCGGGCACCTGCTGCTCAAGGCCGAGGAGGCCGCGCCCGGGACGGTGGTGGACCACGAGTTCCTCGACACCTGTACCGAGGGTGTCCAGGAGTACGTCGCCGCGCGGGCGGAGATCGACTGGGACGTGACCGAGCGCGCGACCGGCCTGCCCCGCGACCAGATCGAGCGCCTCGCCACGACGCTCGTGCACTCGAAGGGCACGATCATCTGCTGGGCGCTGGGGCTCACGCAGCAGCCGCACTCGGTGGACACGCTGCGCGAGATCGTCAACGTCCTGCTCCTGCAGGGCAACGTCGGCAAGCCCGGCGCCGGCGCGTGCCCCGTGCGCGGACACTCCAACGTGCAGGGGGACCGCACGATGGGGATCTGGGAGAAGCCCGGGGAGTGGCTCCTCCGGGGGCTCGACGACGAGTTCGGCATCCGCTCCCCGCGGGCCCACGGCCACGATTCCACCGAGACGCTCGCGGCGTTCGAGCGGGGCGAGGTGGACGTGTTCGTCTCGATGGGCGGCAACTTCGCCAAGGCGTGCTCGGACACCGACGCGCTCGAGGCCGGCATGCAGCGTACCGGGCTCACCGTGCACGTCTCGACCAAGCCCAACCGCTCGCACGTCGTGCACGGCCAGACCTCGCTCATCCTGCCCACGCTGGGCCGCACCGACCGCGACGACCGCCACCCCGGCGGCGCGCAGTTCGTGTCGGTGGAGGACTCGATGTCGGTGATCCGCTCGTCGCAGGGCCGGCTCGAGCCGGTCTCCGACCAGCTGCTCAGCGAGCCGCAGATCGTGGCCGGCATGGCCGAGGCGATCCTGGGGCACGACCACGCCGTGGACTGGCGGGCGATGGCCGAGGACTACGACGTGATCCGCGACCACATCTCCCGCGTCATCCCCGGCTTCGAGGACTACAATCGTAGAGTCCGCCAGAAGTCGGGCTTCGTCCTCCCCAACCCGCCGCGCGACACCCGCTCGTTCGCCACACCGTCCGGCCGCGCGCACTTCACCGTCTCTCCGCTCGAGTGGCTCGAGGCGCCGCCCGGGCACCTCATCCTGCAGACGCTGCGCTCGCACGACCAGTACAACACCACGTTCTACGGCCTCGACGACCGCTACCGCGGCATCTCCGAGGGCCGCCGCGTGATCCTCGTCCACCCCGACGACCTGCGCGAGCTCGGGCTGGAAGACCGACAGCTCGTCGACGTGGTGAGCGTGTTCGCGAGCGCCGACGGCGAGGTGAGCGAGCGCCGGGCCGAGGAGTTCCGCCTCGTGGCCTATCCGACCGCCCGCGGCTGCTGCGCGGCCTATTTTCCGGAGGCCAACAATCTCGTGCACCGCGAGAACGTGGCGCGCGAGTCCAACACGCCCGGCTTCAAGGCGGTGACCGTCCGGTTCGAGCCGCGCTGAGGGGCGGCCCGCGCTGATCAGGCCGTGGCGGCCGGGTCGCCGTGCGGCACGTAGCCGCGGCCGGGTGCCACGAAGAGCAGCAGGACGGCGGCGCCGGCGGCCACCAGGCCGAGCGCGAAGAGGGAGCGGCCGATGCCGTCGGCGAAGATGCCGCCGGCGGCGTCGAGCACGCCCTGCGCGGCGGGTCCGGCCGCGGCCGCGAACTCCACCGCGCCGGCGAAGGAGCTCTCGACGGCGACGCGGCCGGCCTCGGGCACGGCGGGCAGGACGTCGCGGATGCCGGAGGCGTAGTGCCCGGCCAGGATGCTGCCGGAGATCGCGATGCCGATCGCGGCGCCCACCTCGCGCATGGCGTCGTTGACGGCCGCCGCGACGCCCTGCTCGTCGGCGGGGATGTCGGAGACAATCGCCGAGGTCGCGGGCGCGGTGGACAGGCCGAGGCCGATGCTGGCCACCATCATCGGCCACAGCAGTCCCCAGTAGCCGGTGTCGACGCCGAGGCGGGAGAGGAAGATCATCCCGGCGGCGATGGCCGTCAGCCCCACCACGGAGACCACGCGCAGCCCCACGAGCGCGGTGATCCTGGGCGAGAGCAGCGAGATCACCATGACCGGCAGGATCATGGGCGCCAGGGCGAGGGAGGCGGCGATCGCGTCGTAGCCCTTGACGAGCTGCAGGTACTGGACGATGAGCAGGAAGAACCCGAAGATCGTGAGGAACTGCATGGCCACCGAGACCGAGCCGGTGGTGAAGCCGCGGCGGCGGAAGTAGCGCACGTCGAGCAGCGGGTCGGCGGCGCGGAGCTCCACCAGGACGAAGGCCACCACGGACACCGTGGACAGGACGAGGGCGCCGACGACGAGGGGTTCGCCGAAGCTCGTGTGCGCTCCCTCGATGAGCCCGAAGACCACCCCGCCCACGGCGAGCGCGGAGAAGACGGCGCCGAGGACGTCCGGCCGCCCGTGCCGGGAGGCCACGGATTCGCCGATGGTGAAGGCGGCCGCCAGCACGACGAGGCCGATCGCGGAGTAGACCGCGAAGATCGACTTCCACGACCACACCTGCAGCATGAGGCCGGAGCCGAGCAGGCCGACGATCCCGCCGATGCCCGCGAAGCCGGCCCACGTGCCGACGGCGGTGCCGCGCTTGTCGGGCGGGAAGCTGGCGGTGAGCAGCGAGAGCGTGGACGGCATGACGAACGCCGCGCCGACGCCGGCGACCGCGCGGGTGACGATGATCCACGTGGGCGTGTCGAGCCACAGGGGCGCCGCGGAGGAGACGGTGAACAGGGCCAGTCCGGCGATGAGCGTGGCGCGGCGGCCGACGCGGTCGCCGAGGGCGCCCGCGGTGAGCACGAGCGCGGCCAGGGCCAGCGTGTAGGAGTCGACGATCCACGTGAGCTCGGCCTGGGTGGCGCCGGTGGCGACGGCGATGTCGGGCAGCGAGGTGTAGAGCGCGGACATCGTGGCCACGACCAGGGAGACGGCGACGATGTTGACGAACAGCAGCCAGCGGCGCCGCCCTGCGGACAGTTCGAGCACGCGGTCCCCTCACGGTCGGACGAAGAAACGATACCGGCGGTATCGAATCAGGTCCGTCCACCGTAGCGCACGGGACTTGCCACAATGGCGCCATGCCCTCCCCGACCGACCCCCGCCGCGCGCGCTCGCGGGGCAAGCTGCTCGACGCCGCCACCGAACTCCTGGTGACCGGCGGGGCGGCGGCGGTCACGGTCGACGCGGTGACGCGCCTGTCCGGCGTCGCCCGCACCACGCTGTACCGCAACTTCCCCTCCACGGACTCGCTCATCGCGGCGGCCTTCCGGCGGCTCCTGCCCGCCCCGGAGCCGGCACCAGAGGCGGGCACGGTGCGCGAGAAGCTCGTCGCGCTGTGCGCCTCGATGGCGCGGTCCGTCCAGGAGGCGCCCCTGCAGCAGTCAATGCTCGGGTGGCTCGCGATGGGCCGGCGCGCGGGGGGTGACGACGAGTTGGGCGAGCTGCGCCGGGGGGTCGTGCGCGCGTATTCCGAGCCCGTCCACGCCGTGCTCTCCGAGGCCGAGGCCGCCGGCGTCATCCCGCCCCTGGACCGCGACCTGGCCGTGGCCCAGCTCGCCGGCCCCGTGGTGGTGGCCCGACTCATGGGGCTGCGGCCGTTCACCGAGTCCGACATCGAGCGGCTCGTCGACGACTTCCTCCGCGGCCGGCTCGCCGAGCGCGGCGACGCGGGTGCGACCGGGCCGGGACCGGCGTGAGCGCGCGGGTCGCGGCGATCGTCCTCACCGGCGGTCGGGGCAGCCGGCTCGGCGGGGCGGACAAGGCGGCGGTCCGCGTGGGCGGCCGACCCCTCGGCGAGACGGTGCGCACGGCGGCGGCC
>DUTZ01000179.1 GCA_012841845.1 Actinomycetales bacterium
CCCCGCCCCCGTCCGGGGCCGACGAGCCACCCGGGGTCGCGGCGGCGTCCGAGGCCCCCGCCCCGGCGTCGTCGCCGCCGGCCGGGTCCTGCGAGGTGATGGGCGCGGCGATGTCCTCGAGGGACTGCCCCTCCGCGTCCACGCCGAGGAAGATCTCGGTGATGCCGCCGACGGCCATGACGCCGGCCGCGATGAGGAAGCCCATGCCCACCAGGCCCCGGTCGCCGGACTCGATGAACTGGCCGAACATGAGCGGCCCGATGATCCCGCCGAGGCCGGTGCCGATCGCGTAGAAGAACGCGATCGCCAGCGCGCGGGTCTCCATGGGGAAGATCTCGCTCACCGTGAGGTACGCGGCGGAGGCGCCGGCGGTGGCGATGAAGAACGTCAGCGAGAGCAGGGCCACGAAGCCCCACAGGCCGCCGGCCTGGTTCATGAAGACGAAGTAGAGCGGCACGGTGGCCAGGGCCGAGCCCAGGTAGGTGCCGGAGATCATCTTCTTGCGCCCCACCCGGTCGAAGAGCGGGCCCAGGATCAGGGCGCCCAGGAAGTTGACGCCGGCGAACAGCGCCATGAGCAGCGGGGCCCGGCCGGAATCCACGCCGTAGTACGACGAGTACAGCGTGCCGAGGTTGAAGGTGATGCCGTTGTAGAGGAACGCCTGGCCCACGAACAACGCCAGGCACAGCACGGCACGCTTGGGGTACTGCCCGAAGGCGGTCTTGGCGATCTCGGTGAGGGTGATGGACTCGCGCTGGTGGATGGTGATCGCGTCGTCGTCGGGGACGCGCTCGAGCGGCTCGTCCTTCTCCTCCTCGACGCTCTCCTCGATCTCGCCGACGATCTCCTCGGACTCCTCCTCGCGGCCGTGGATGAACAACCATCTCGGACTCTCCGGGACGTGCCGGCGCACCCAGATGATCACCACGCCCAGCAGGCCGCCCACGATGAGCGCGTACCGCCAGCCCATGTTCTCGCTGAACATGGCGGTGTTGAGGAAGAACAGCGAGTAGAAGGAGCCGAACGCGGCGCCGAGCCAGTAGGTGCCGTTGATGAGGATGTCCACGCGGCCGCGGTAGGAGGCCGGGATGAGCTCGTCGACGGCGGAGTTGATGGCCGCGTACTCGCCGCCGATGCCCGCCCCCGTGAAGAACCTGCAGAGGAAGAACATCCACGGCTCGACCGCGAACGCGGTGGCGAAGGTCGCGATGCAGTACACGACCAGCGTGAGCACGAAGAGTTTCTTGCGGCCCCATTTGTCGGTGAGGCGGCCGAAGAACAGCGCGCCCAGGCAGGCGCCGAGGATGTAGATCGAGGCCGCCAGACCGATCTGCCCCTCGGTGATCGGCAGCCCGGACCCCGGCTCGACCAGCCGCGCGGCCAGCGAGCCGATGAGTGTGACCTCGAGGCCGTCGAGGATCCACACCGTGCCGAGGCCGACGATGACCTTCCAGTGGATCCCCGACCAGGGGAGCCGGTCCATCCGGGCCGGGACCTTGGTCTCGATCGTCTTCATGGACCGTTCCCGTTTCGCCTTGTCGCCCATGAATCGGTTCTAGCCCTCCGCGCCCCGCTCCGCATCCGATTCGGGTGACGATCGCCACACGATCGGCGTTTATGCTGGTCAGCTCTCCCCGCGCAGCACCGCCCACGCCTGCTCGGCGAGCTCGGGGGTCGCCGCGGCCACCACGGTGCCGCCCTCGAGCGGCTGCTCGCCGTGGGGCCCGGTGATCACGCCGCCCGCGGCCTCGACGATGGGGATGAGGGCCACGATGTCGTAGGGCTTGAGGTCGGCTTCGACGACGAGGTCGACCCGTCCCGCCGCCACCATGCAGTACGCGTAGCAGTCCCCTCCGAAGCGCTGGAGGCGCACGCGGCGACCGAGCTCGTCGTAGCGTCGGCGGTCCTCGCCGTCGTCTCCGAACATCGACGGGTGGGTGGTGTACATGATCGCCTCGGACAGCTCCCGGCAGCCGGAGGTGCGCAGTTCGACCAGGGAGGGCCCGCCGGGGCTCGTGGAGTCGGGGCGCCGGCGCACGATGGCCCGGCCGTGGACGGCGCCGAACGTCTCGCCCAGGACCGGCTGGTCCATGAAGCCCGCGACGGCCCGGCCGTCCTCGACGAGCCCGACGAGCGTGCCCCAGCCGGCCATGCCGGTGAGGAACGCCTTGGTGCCGTCGATGGGGTCGAGGTACCAGGTGCGCCTGGCGTCGTCCGGGCCGGAGGCGCCGTTCTCCTCCCCCACCACGCGGTCCCCGGGCGACATGGCGGAGATCCCGGCACGCAGCAGCGCCTCGATCGCCCGGTCGGCCTCGGTGACCGGGTCGTAGCCGGTGTCGCCGCCCTTGTCCGCGGCGTCCAGCGCCTCGAGTTCGCCGTGGAAGTGCCGGCGGGCGATCCGGCCCGACGCGGCGAGGAGTTCGTCGAGGTGCTCGAGGGCCTCGTCCTCGAGGGGGTGCGCATACCGCTGGTTCATGCCCACAGTGCACCACAGATGTCGAAGTGGCGGGTCCCCGTCGGTTCCGCGCACTAGCGTGGGGGGACGACCGACCCGGACCGGAGGCCCCATGCCGTGAACGCCCTCCTCGACTTCCTCTCCACGCGTCGCACCCAGCTCGCGGTGGACTCGTGGCAGCATGTGAGCGCGACGGTCCAGGCCGTGCTCCTGGCCACCGCGCTCTCGGTGGTCGTGGGCGTGCTGGTCTACCGCAGCCGGGCCGGCTCCGCCGTGGCCACGGGACTGGCCTCGACCGCCCTCACGGTGCCGTCCTTCGCCCTGCTCGGCCTGCTCATCCCGATCCTCGGGCTGGGCGTGCTGCCGACCATGGTGGCGCTGGTGGTCTACGCGGTGCTGCCGATCCTGCGCAACACCATCGTCGGGCTCGACGCGGTGCCCGCGGCCACGGTGGACGCCGCCCGCGGCGTGGGGATGAGCCGGATGGGCGTCCTCGGGCGGGTGGAGCTGCCGCTGGCGTGGCCGTCCATCCTCGCCGGCATCCGGGTCTCCACGCAGATGTCCATGGGCATCCTCGCGATCGCCGCCTACGCCAAGGGCCCGGGCCTGGGCAACCTCATCTTTGCCGGCCTGTCCCGGGTGGGCACGCCCACCGCGGTGCCCATGGCGCTCACCGCCACCGTCCTCATCGTCGTCCTCGCGCTCGTCCTCGACGGGCTCCTCGTCCTGCTCGGGCGCCTCACCACCAGGGGGATCCAGTGACCGACCCAGCCACCCCGACCCGGGACGCCGACGCCGGCACCGACGCCGGTGTCTCCGGCGTGCCGATCGTCCTCGACGAGGTCACCAAGGTCTTCCCCGGCCAGGACACGCCGGCCGTGGACCACGTCTCCCTCGAGCTGCCCGCCGGGCGGACCACCGTCTTCGTGGGCCCGTCGGGCTGCGGCAAGACCACCACCATGCGGATGATCAACCGGCTCATCGAGCCCACCTCCGGCACCATCACGATCGACGGGCGGGACAACCGCGAGCTGGACCCCGACACCCTCCGCCGCGAGATCGGCTACGCCATCCAGGCCTCCGGCCTGTTCCCGCACATGACCGTCGCGGAGAACGTCGGTACCGTCCCCAAGCTGCTCAAGTGGAAGAAGCGGCGGATCGCCGAGCGCGTGGACGAGATGCTCGCGTTGGTCGGGCTCGACCCGGCGGACTTCCGCGACCGCTACCCGGCCCAGCTCTCCGGCGGGCAGCAGCAGCGCGTCGGCGTGGCGCGGGC
>DUTZ01000180.1 GCA_012841845.1 Actinomycetales bacterium
CACGGCGCCGGCGGTCCCGGCGGCCGCCATCTCGGCGCCGTCGCCGGTGTCGGTGACGGCGTTGTCGGGCTTCTCCGGCGCGGGCGCGGCGGCGGAGGCGGTCGCCTCGTCGTCGTCACCCTTCTCGGCCTCGAGCTCCGCGGCCTTCTTCTCGCGGCGCGGCTTCTCGAGCCACTCGGGCTCGCGCGGCTCGGGCAGGCCGTCGCGGGAGACGGACTCGAGCAGCAGCTGGGAGACGTCCACGACCTCGACGTTGCCCTCGAGGTCGGTGCCGTCGGTCTGCGCCGTGGTGCCGTCGGAGAGCATCACGCGGCAGAACGGGCAGCCCGTCGCGATCTTGGTGGGGGCGGCCCCGCCGAGCGTGTCCAGGGCCTCGTCCACGCGGTCGATGTTGATCCGCTTGCCGACCGTCTCCTCCATCCACATGCGCGCGCCGCCGGCGCCACAGCACATGGACCGCTGGCCGTGCCGCGGCATCTCCTTGAGCGTGACGCCCGAGCCGTCCATGAGCTCGCGCGGCGCCTCGTAGATCTTGTTGTGGCGGCCCAGGTAGCACGGGTCGTGGTAGGTCACGGCGCCGTCGATCGGGGCCACCGGCACGAGGCGCTTCTCGCGCACGAGGCGGTTGAGCAGCTGCGTGTGGTGGACCACCTGGTAGTCGCCGCCCAGCTCGCCGTACTCGTTCTTGATGGCGTTGAGGCAGTGGGCGCAGGTCACGACGATCTTGCGCTGCTGGGCGGGCACGCCGTCGAACGCGTCGTTGATCGTCTCGATGTTCTGCTCGGCGAGCATCTGGAAGAGGAACTCGTTGCCCGCACGGCGGGCCGAGTCACCGGTACAGGTCTCGCCCTGGCCCAGCACCGCGAACTTCACGCCCGCGGTGTGCAGGAGGGTGGCCACGGCCTGCGTGGTCTTCTTGGCGCGGTCCTCGAAGGCGCCGGCGCAGCCGACCCAGAACAGGTACTCGGTGTCGGCGAAGTCCTCGATGTCCTTGCCCACGACGGGGATGTCGAAGTCGAGGGAGTTCATCCACTCGTCGCGGCCCGAGTTGTTCTGGCCCCACGGGTTGCCCTTGTTCTCCAGGTTCTTGAACAGGCCCGCGAGCTCGGTGGGGAACTCGGACTCGATGAGCACCTGGTAGCGGCGCATGTCCACGAAGTGGTCGACGTGCTCGATGTCCACCGGGCACTGCTCGACGCAGGCGCCACAGGTGGTGCAGGACCACAGGGCCTCCGGGTCGATGATGCCGGCGGCGGTCGGGTCGTCCAGGACGTCGGCGGTGGTGTGGCCGACGAGCGGGCGCTGCGCCTCGCGGCGGGCGGCCTCGTCGATCCGGTCCAGCTTCTTCTCGTCCGGGTTGCCCTCGGCGTCCACCAGGCCGGTCTCTTCGCCCATGGTGGTCTTGCCGCCGGCGAGCAGGTACGGGGCCTTGGCGAAGGCGTGGTCGCGCAGCGACATGATCATGAGCTTGGGGCTCAGCGGCTTACCCGTGTTCCAGGCCGGGCACTGCTCCTGGCAGCGGCCGCACTCGGTGCAGGTGGTGAAGTCCAGCCAGCCCTTCCACGAGAAGTCCTCGATGGCGCCGGCGCCGAGCTGCGGCTCGAAGTCCTCGTCGGCCTCGGTGAGCTCCTCGACCTTCTCCATGGACAGCGCCTGGCCGTCCATCGTCATGGGCTTGAGGCCGCCCAGCGCGGTGCGGCCGTCGGCCTCGCGCTTGGTGTAGATGTTGACGAACGCGGCGAAGCGGTGCCAGGCCACGCCCCACGTGATGTTCCGGCCCACGACGTACAGCCAGATCATGGCGGACATGAGCTTGACAAAGGCGAAGACGGACACCATGGTCTCGTTGGCCGGCAGCAGCTGCGCGACCTGCATGGTGAAGAAGTCGGTGGCGGGGTTGGCGCCGCCGTACGTGGCGATCTTCCCGGCCTTGACCAGGATCATGCCCAGGCCCTCGATGAGCACGATGGTCTCGACGAAGTAGGCCGCGCGGCGGTCCGAGCCGGTGAAGCGGTTGAAGCCCTTCCGGATCGAGCGCTGGCGGATGATGATCAGCACGATGATGCCGATCGTGGTGCCCAGGCCCAGCAGCTCATCGATGAAGTGGTACCAGGCGGTGCCGCCGATGATCGGCCAGTGGCCCGCCGGGTCGAAGGTCTGGATGTAGGCCTCCATGGCCACGACCGACCCGAGCAGGAAGCCGAACATCACGAACCAGTGCGAGACGCCCACGGTCTTCTTGCGCAGCATCCGCGTGTGCGCGACGAACTCCACGATGAGCGTCTTGAGGCGCGGGAAGAACGGGGTCCAGCGCGAGTAGCCGTCCTTCTGGCCCAGCCGGATGGACCGCACCATCCTGCCGATGCCCAGGAAGAACGATCCCCAGGCGAACAAGGAGACCAGGACGCCGATCGCCCCGAGAGTGATGGTCACGCCGTTCATGTGTCGCGGCCTTTCGTCGCTCGTCTGGCCGTCCCCGGGCCCCGAGGCCGTCGGGGATCCGCGGACGGTCTTGACCTCAAAGGTATGTCACGAAGGCCCCGCGCCACGAGTCGAGGTGCCACTTTGGTGAACACCCGACACGCGGCGCGGGGCCCGTGGGGTCGGAGGGGGTCAGCTCGTGCGGAGCGAGAGCCCCGGGTGGGCGGCCACCACGTCGTCGATCGGGACCACCGACAGGCGCGGCGTGAAGCCGTTCGCCGCGGCCACCTTCTCGGCGTTGGCGCAGGTCCCCGTCTCGGCGACGTTGGAGGCGCTGGAGACGCCGAGCGCCTTGTCGCCGGAGAACACCACGCCGCCGCTGTCGCCGGGCAGGGCGCACAGGTCCACGGTGAAGGCGTCCTCGATCGTCCGGCTACCGGCCACGTCGATCGTCGCGCCGACCTCCGAGATCGTGCCGCACGAGAACCCGGTGCGCGAGCCGCTCTTGCACGCCTTCTGGCCCACCACCGGGGCCGTGGTCCCGGTGATCGCCTGCGTGGTGTCCGGGCCGGTGCCCACGAGGTTCGTGCGGAAGCGGTCGGCGTGCTCGTCGTCGATCCGGATGAGCGCCGTGTCGATGCCCTCCTTGCGGACGCCGGTCATGGTGCCGAACTCGTCGCCGCCGGGGAAGGAGGCGCGGGTGCCGTCGGCGCCGGCGCAGTGCGCGGCGGTGATGACGACGGGCTTGCCGTCGAGCTCCCCGTTGAACCCGGTCGAGCACTCCAGGAGCCCGCCGGGCACGGGCACCTCGTAGGCCGTGCCGCCCACGACGGGGCCGGTCTCGGCGGGCGCGCGGGTCGTGCGCTGCTCCGAGGGCGTGGGGTTGGGGACGAGCTCGTTCATGCCGTCGATGATCGACCCGGTGCCCGGCGTGAGGCCCGCGAGCAGGTCCACGACCGTCTGCATCGGGCCCTCCGGGACCACGCCGAGCTGGTTGAGCAGCGCCAGGCTCCCGAGCGAGCCGGCCGTGGCCTCCGGGGCGGTGGCCCCCGGGTCGGTGGCGCCGCCCTCGTCGTCGTCCTGGGTCGTGGTGCCGGGCTGGGCGCCGGGCTGGGCGCCCTGGGTGCCGTTCTCGCCGTCCGCGCTGCCGGGGTTGAGGCCCTGGAGCGTGGGGCCGCCGGTGCCGGGACCGCCCTGGCTGCCGAACGGCGCGGTGTCCTCGGCCGGGGTCGGGGCCTCGATCATGTCGAGCTCGGCGAGGTCCTTGAGGCGGGCGGTGAGGTTGCCGAGCTGTGCCTGGTCGCCGCCGCGGGTGGTGACGACGACGGCGTTCCGCGTCGGATCCGTGTGCACGTTCGTGACCAGCTCCCCGAGCTCCTCCGGGAGGTCGTCGACGATCTTGGTGACCTGCCGCTCGCGCGCCGCGAGCTCGGAGGCGGTGAGCGCCACGTCCTGCACGGCGAACCCGGCCTCGGTGGCCTCGGAGCGCAGCTCGTCGGCGTCCGCGCCGGGGGCCACGCCCACCTGGCCGGTGCCGTCCTCGTCCAGCCAGACGCCGCCGAAGGAGTCGCGGAAGAGCTGCTCCCAGCGGGGCTGCGACTCGGCCAGGCGGGCGCCGACGCCGGCCTGGTCGAGGAACTGCTCGGGCGTCAGGCCCAGGTCACGGCGCAGCGCCTCGACGAGCGAGGTCAGCTGCGCAGCCGCCTCGGGGCCGAAGACGTCGGTGAGGGCCGGGATGGCGGCGGCGCCCGGCGTGGTGCCGGGTGCGGTCGGGGCGGTCGCGGCGGGTGCGGTCGCGGCGGG
>DUTZ01000181.1 GCA_012841845.1 Actinomycetales bacterium
AGGCGTCCGCCGCGGGGACGGCCGAGCCGGTGGTGGTCGTGCCGGGGTCGCCCGGATGGCTCGAGACGGCCCGCGGGGCGGGCGCCGAGGGGCGGGCGGTCAGGCTCGGCGGCTGAGCCCCGCGACGTCGAGGATCATGCCGTCGGAGTCGACGGTCGCGCTGGTCGAGGCGGTCGCGGTGATGCCGTGGACCTGCTCGTCGTCGCTGGTGAAGGTGACCGAGTCCTCGGAGACCTCGAGCGTGAGCGAGTCCACGGAGAGCACCCGCTCCTCGACGGAGCCGGGCTGGGCCTGCAGGTCCAGGCGGCGGATGATGAGGCCGGCAAAGAAGACGCTGTAGGTGATGTCCACGTCCACCACGCCGGCGCCGCCGACGCGGGAGCGGGTGTCGGTGGGGTCGTCGAGAAGCCACTCACCCTCGCCGTCGCGCACCAGGTCGATGGTGCGCTCGTACTCCTCGGTGGTCACGGTGAGCTGCACGCGGCGCAGCGCCTGGTCCGCGTCGATCTCGGCCTCGTACTCCAGCGAGAACGCCACGTGGTCGGGGTGCGCCGCGGAGACGATCCGGCCGCGCGCCCGGGCGACCTCACCCCGGCGGACGACACGCACCTGCTCGATGACCCGGCCCGTGTCCGAGATCCACGTGTACATGCGGGGCGCCGACGGCTGAGAGGAGTTCACAGCACCAACGGTAGGAAATTCCAAGCCGATTCGCACATTTCGCGCCGTTCCGCTCCCGGATCGTGACCCGCCGGCGGCGGGGTCGCGCGCGTCAGCGCGGGGACAACTCCAGCCGGGCGCGCCGCCACGGGTAGAGGGTGACGTTGCGCGCCCGCGGCCACTCGCGGCCCGAGCCCACCGGGTCGAGCCGGTAGCGCTCGAGGACCTGCCGCAGGATCACCTCGCCCTCCATGAGGGCGAAGGAGGCGCCGATGCAGCGCCGGGCCCCGCCGCCGAACGGCAGCCACGTGGTGGGCGAGGGCACCTCGCCGAGGAAGCGGCCCGGGTCGAACTCGCGCGGCGACGGGTAGGCGGCCGGGTCCCGGTGCGCGAGGACGATCGACGGCGAGATGGTCACCCCGCGCGGGTAGGTGCGGCCGCCGAGGGTCGTGTCCTCCTGCAGCTCGCGCATCACCATGGGCACCACCGGGTGCAGGCGCAGCGACTCCTTGAGCACGGCCTCGAGGTACGGCAGCTCGCCGCCCTCGGCGATCTCCGCGACGCACCGGTCCTGGATCGCCGGGTGCCGGGCCAGCTCGAGCATCGACCACGCCATCGCCGTGGCCGTGGTCTCGTGCCCCGCCGCGACGAGCGTGACGAGCTGGTGGTGCAGCTCGGCGTCCGTGAGCCCCTGCGCGTCCTCCGCGGACGCCCGGACGAGCAGCGCCAACAGGTCGCGGCGTACGGCGAGCGCCGGGTCGCGCCGGGCGGCGGCGATCTCCCCGCGGAGGAAGTCGGCCAGCACCTCGAGGTCGCGGAGCTCACGGCTCCACGGCCACACCCGGTGCAGCGCGGGGATGCCCAGGCCGATCATGACGACGGGCCCGGCGTCGACCGCGCGGGCCACCACCGGGCGGATCCGGTCGAGCCGCGCGGAGTCGGTGACGCCGAAGACCACGCGGAGGATCACCTCGAGCGTGAGCTGGTTGAGTAGCACGTGCGCGCGGACACGGCCCGAGCGCGGCCACGTGTCGAGCTGCTGGGCGGTGACCTCCTCGACGAGCGTGCGGTAGCCGGCGATCTCGCGGCGACCGAACGCCGGGGCGAGCAGGCGGCGGGCGCGGGCGTGCTCGTCGCCGTCCTGGAGCAGCAGCGAGTGGTCGCCGAGGATCGGCCGCAGCAGCTCGTTGCCCTTGCCCGCGTGGAAGACGGACGGCGAGCCGGCGAACACCTCGCGGACGTGCGCCGGGTCGGACACCGCCACGATCGGCCGCCGTTCCGGCGCGAGGCGGAGCGTGAAGGGCACGCCGTACTTGCGGGCCACCCGCGGGAACACCGCCACCGGGGCGGCGAGCGTGGCGAGCGCCTGCACCATGCCGGGCAGGCGGGGTCCGGGCGGGAGGGTGTCGGTCATTCCCCCACCGTACGAGGGGCCGTCGTCGGCCGCACACGGGTTGACGACGGCAACAACGGCGATTCCCTTGCACGGCCCGTCGCGATCCCCCAGACTTCTCCTGTCGCGACGCCGGGGTGGGGGCCCCGGGCCGACACCGGACCGAGGGGGAACACCGATGACCGTGATGACCGAGACCGACTGGATCGCCGGCGTCGACTGCGGTGGCGTGGAGCAGATCCTCGACCCGTCGTCCTCGTGCTGGCTCACCGTCCGCGGCGTCACCCTGGGCACCTACTCCCACCTCGTCTTTGTGGGCGAGGGCGAGGACGGCGCCCCCTCCACGGTGACGGCGAGGCCCGGCGCCACGTACCGCATCCGCTCCGCCGGCTGAGCCGGGCGCGCGTGGCGGGCGGGCCCGGCCCGGGGCGGCGTCACCGGGTGTCCGCCGAGTGTTCACCGGGAGGGCCTCGTCGTGGTCACCCGGCGCCCCTAGGGTGACCGCCATGGCTCTGCTCCCCGTGGACCTGGACGCGACCCCCGACCACATCGTGGACTTCCTCGCCGTGGACGCGGCCGTGCGCGCCGCCGTCGGCGTGGAGCACCCCGCCCCGGCGGCCGCCGCGC
>DUTZ01000182.1 GCA_012841845.1 Actinomycetales bacterium
CTCCCTGGGCAGTACAGCTAGCGGCGCCGCCGGCGCTGGCCGCGGTGTCAGTCCCAGGCGGCGCGCCAGGCGGCGGCGTCGGCGTCCGGGCCGGAACCGAGGCCGGCGCCGGGTCCACCGAGACGGGCCTCGGCGGCGCGGACGCGGTCGGCGAAACGGCGCACGGCCTGGCGGTAGGCCACCTCGGCGGAACCGGTCTCGGACTCGTGGTAGGCGCCGATCGGATCCACGTGGACGGTACGCATCTCGGCGGGCACCAGGTCGTCGGGGACCCCGGCCGAGGCGGCCCGGGCCAGCACCTTCTGCCCCAGCGCCAACGCCGGCATGTCCCAGGAGATGCCGTCCACGACCCCCCGCGGCGGGCGGCCGGCGCGCTCGGCGGCCTTGGCCTCCTGCCAGAGCCGGTCCTGCTCGGCGGCGGACAGGCCGGCAGCACGGGGCCCGACGGCGCGGGCCCCGGTGCCCTCGGAGGAGGCCGCGCCGTCGGAGGAGGCCGCGTCGTCGGCGAACCAGTAGGGCGCGCGCCGGCGGAGCTTGTCGAGCATGGCCTGGGCGATGTCGTCGATGTCGAAGGGTGCCCCGGCGGGGTCGTCGGGGTCTCGCTCGGCGCCGATCGCCGCGTGGAACAGCACCTGCAGCAGCAGGTCGCCCAGCTCGGAGACGAGTTCGTCGCGGTCGGCGTCGGCCACCGCGTCGATGAGCTCCCACGTCTCCTCGACCAGGTACGGCAGGAGCGAGGAATGGGTCTGGGCGGACTCCCAGTCGCCGTGGCGGCGGATCCGGGCCATCAGCGCCACGGCCCGGGCCAGCGCGCCAGCGGCCGGGCGCGCAGGGTCGGCCCCGCTCACCGGGCACCCGCCGGGGCGGCCTCGGGCTGGATCACCGGCGCGGAGCCCTCGGGCTCGCCGGCCATGGCGGTGAGGAAGTCGGCGACGTACTGCAGGAGCTCGTCGTCGCGGGCCTTGCCCGCGTCGCCGGTGCCGGCACCGGCCCGGGCGCCCGCCGACTTGGGTAGCGGCAGGAGCACGGTCTTCTGCGTGGCCCGGTACTGGGCGGCCGGGTACATGCGCTTGAGCCGGATCTGCTGGGAGTCCAGCAGTTCGAGCGGCCCCACGCGCAGGCGCGAGCCGGCCAGCACCACCTCGCGCACGCGGTACTTCTGGCACACCAGGCGCAGGCGCGCCACGGAGACCACGCGCCGCGCCTCGGGCGGCATGGGCCCGTAGCGGTCGAGCAACTCCTCCACCACGGCGTCGATGTCGCCGGGCTCGCGGGCCTGCGAGAGCTTGCGGTAGGCCTCCAGGCGCAGACGGTCGCCGTCCACGTAGTCCACCGGCAGGTAGGCGTCCACGGGCAGCTCGATGCGGATCTCGCCGGACTCCTCCTCGACCTGCGGCGTCTTGCCGTCGGCCACCGCGCGGTAGGCCTCGACGGCCTCGCCGACCAGACGGACGTAGAGGTCGAACCCGACCCCGGCGATGTGGCCGGACTGTTCGGCGCCCAGCACGTTGCCGGCGCCGCGCAGCTCGAGGTCCTTCATGGCCACCGCCATGCCGGCGCCGAGGTCGTTGTTCTGCGCGATCGTCGCGAGCCGGTCGTAGGCGGTCTCGGTGAGCGGCTTCTCGGGGTCGTAGAGGAAGTAGGCGTAGCCGCGCTCACGAGACCGTCCGACGCGGCCGCGGAGCTGGTGCATCTGCGACAGGCCCAGCTGGTCGGCGCGGTCGACGATCAGCGTGTTGGCGTTGGAGATGTCCAGGCCGGTCTCGACGATCGTCGTGCACACGAGCACGTCGTACTCGCGGTTCCAGAAGCCGCCCACGGTCTGCTCGAGCTGCTCCTCCCCCATCTGCCCGTGCGCCACCACGATCCGCGCCTCCGGCACGAGGTCACGCAGCCGGGCGGCCGTGGAGTCGATGGTCCGCACCCGGTTGTGCACGTAGAACACCTGCCCCTCGCGCAGCAGCTCGCGGCGGATCGCGGCGGCGACGTGCTTGTCCGAGTGCGCGCCCACGTACGTGAGCACGGGCAGGCGCTCCTCGGGCGGGGTGAGGATCTGGCTCATCTCGCGGATCCCGGCCAGCGACATCTCCAGGGTGCGCGGGATGGGCGTGGCGGACATGGTGAGCACGTCCACGTGCGTGCGCAGCGAGGTGATGTGCTCCTTGTGCTCCACGCCGAAGCGCTGCTCCTCGTCCACGATCACCAGGCCGAGGTTCTTCCACCGCACGCCCGTGGCGAGCAGGCGGTGGGTGCCGATCACGATGTCCACCGTCCCGTCGGCCATCCCCTCGAGGACCCGCTTGGCCTCGGCGTCGGAGGTGAACCGGGAGAGCCCCCGCACGGTCACGGGGAAGCCCGTCATGCGCTCCACGAAGGTGGCCAGGTGCTGCTGCGCCAGCAGCGTCGTCGGCACCAACACCGCCACCTGGGTGCCGTCCTGCACCGCCTTGAACGCCGCGCGCACCGCCACCTCGGTCTTGCCGTAGCCCACGTCGCCCACCACGACGCGGTCCATGGGGGCGGACTTCTCCATGTCGCCCTTGACCTCGTCGATCGCGGTGAGCTGGTCGACGGTCTCGGTAAAGGGGAAGGCGTCCTCCATCTCGCGCTGCCACGGGGTGTCGGGCCCGAAGGCGCGGCCGGGGGCGGACTGCCGCTTCGCGTAGAGCTGCACCAGCTCGGTGGCGATCTCGCGGACGGCCTTGCGGGCCTTGCGCTTGGTGTTCTGCCAGTCGGCGCCGCCCATCTTGCTCAGCGCCGGCTGCTCGCCGCCCACGTACCTCGACAGCTGTCCCAGCGACTCCATGGGGACGTAGAGGCGGTCCCCGGCGGCGCCGCGCTTGCCGGGCGCGTACTCGATCACCAGGTACTCGCGCCGCGAGGAGCCGTCGCCGCCGCGCACCTGGCGCTCGACCATCTCCACGAACCGGCCGATGCCGTGCTGGTCGTGCACCACGTAGTCGCCGGCCTTGAGCGCGAGCGGGTCCACCTGGTTGCGGCGCTTGGCGTGGCGCGCCTTGGGGCGCGCGGTGGCGCCGAGCCGGTTGCCGGTGAGGTCGGTCTCGGAGACGACGACGAGGCCGTCGGACTCCGCCGGCCCCTCGAGCGCGAAGCCGGCGTGCAACACCGCCTCGTACACGGCCACCACGCCGGGGCCGGGGGCGGTCCCGGACCCCGCCGCCGTGGCCGGCACCTCGGCCTCGGCCAGCCGCTCCAGCACACGGCCCACGGTGCCGTGGCCGGGCACCACGATCGCGGCCCGCC
>DUTZ01000183.1 GCA_012841845.1 Actinomycetales bacterium
CGGCGTCCCGGTCCGCCGCGGCCTCGTCGCGGGCGGCGTCCTCCGGCGCCTCCTCCCACACCCCGAGCGCGATGCACACGGCCGGCAGCAGGAGGCCGGCGGCGAGCTCGTAGCCGGCGGAGTTGGGGTGGAAGCGGTCGGGGGAGAAGAGCAGGTCGCCGCGTTCGTGGAACTCGGGCGCGAGGGTCTCGGCCAGGGAGACGGGCACGCCGCCGTTCTTGCGCACCTGCACGGCCTGGGCGGCGGCGAGGCGGCGGCTGAGGGTGGCCATCACGGCGCGCAGCGGCTGCGGCACCGGCTTGATGATCCCCAGGTCCGGGCACGTGCCCACCACGACGTGCGAGCCGCCCTCGCGCAGTGCGGCCACGGCCTCGCCGACGCGCCGGGCGGACGGGCCGATGGAGTTGCGGGCGGTGATGTCGTTGCCGCCGATGAGGATCACCGAGATGTCCGGCTTGCCGCGTGCGACCTGCATGGCCTCGACCTGCCCGGGCAGCCCCTTGGAGGTGGCGCCGACGATCGCCTTGATGCTCAGCCGCACGTCCCAGCCGGACTCCTCGGCCAGGCCGCGGGCGAGCAGCACGCCGGGCATCTCGCCGGGCGTCTCGGCGCCCAGGCCGGCGGCCAGCGAGTCGCCGAAGATCATCATGTGCACGTCGCAGGACATCCCGGGGCGCCACGGGTCGGCGACGGACGCGCCGGGACGGTAGAGCCCGTCGCCGTCGAAGGGCCGGGAGGTGGGGCGGGGGATCACCTTGCGGGCGATCTTGGCCTGCTGCACCAGCACCTCGAGCGCGCCGCGGTAGGCCCCGACGGTGCCCACGGCGGTCAGGGCGAGCGGCACCACGAGGCGGCGCATCGGGTCGTGTGGCTGGCTCATCGCGCGTGCCGCCTCCCTTCCGTCCGGTGCCGGGCGGTGTCACCGGCCGACTCGAGGGCCAGCGCACTCGCCTGCTGCGCCAGTTCGACGATAGTCGCGCGGCTCGCCGCCGGTCCCGCCGACAGGTCCACCGGGTACTCGATGATCGAGATGTCCGTGTGCACGATCCGTCGCGGCTGCGGCTCGTCGTCGCGCCGTTGCGCCGGGTAGACGAGGTACGCGCGGTCCACGCCGAGCGCCGTGCACGCGGCGAGCAGCCGGTAGTGCTCGGCGGCCCGCGACCGGCGGTCGGTGGGGTAGGTGGGGACGAAGGTGGTCACGGGCTCGCCGTCCACCTCGTAGACCAGGCCGGTGCGCACGGAGATGTGCCCGCCCGACGACGACGAGGGCGCGTGATGCCGCCCCGTCGCGCTCGCGGGCGTGCCGTCCGGGCCCTCGCCGCCGGTGTCCCCGGCATCCTCGCCGCCGGTGTCCTCGATGCCCGAGTCCAGGTGCACCAGCGGGTTGGCCAGCAGGCGCCCGCTGCGGCCGTCCGGCGCGCCGCGGCCGTGCAGCGCCGCGGTGAGCTCGGACTCCACGAAGCGCTCGAAGAGTTCGGGCATCTCGGTGACGAACGCGGCCGAGGAGGCGCTGCCGTCCTCCACCTCCACGGAGATGCGCCGCACGATCCGGTCGGCCAGCGCCAGCACGTCGTGGAAGCGGGCGTTGAGCCGCGTGGGCGTCCAGGCGGGCACGGGGGCGCCGGGCGTGAGGAGTGTGGCGTCGCCGAGCCGGGCCGACACCATGGCCAGGCGGCGGCGCGTGGTGTCGGGCAGGTCGGGCAGGAACTGCAGCCGGTGCGCGGCCGTGCGCAGGATCCGGTTCTCCGGGATGTCCGGGGTGAACTCGGAGTAGGTCACCTCGAGGGGGATCGTCATGCCGGGGTGGCGGCGGATCTGGTCGCCCAGGCGGATCCGCCCGCGGACGGTGGTCAGGGCCTCGTCGACGCGGCGGTAGCCGCGCAGCAGTCCCGCGGCGAGCGCCTGGTGGGCGAGCGTGGCCAGCGAATCGGCGACGGAGGCCCACAACTCGTCGTCGTCCCGCGCCGCCACCGGGCTGGGCAGGAACGGGTCCTCCGCGGCGTGGTCGAGCAGGAAGAACAACTGGGTCAGGCCGAGGCTCGCGGCGGGGACCACCCGGACGGACAGGCCCTCGATCCGCACCGAGCCCACCCGGCCGCACGGGATGAGGCGCCACGTGCGGCGCCCCGCGGGCAGGACCTCCACGAGGCCGCTCTGCGAGAGGTGCTGGGCGCCCTCCCAGCTCAGGGTGACGAGCCGGCCTCGCCGGTCGAACTCGTCGAACTCGATCGACTCCTTGACGTCGGTCGAGGGGGCCGTCACGCCCGCCCGATCTTCCGGCGCAGGGCGTCCAGGCCGAAGCGCTCGTGGACCTCGGCCCGGGAGAGCCGGCCGTAGTAGTGCTCCTCGAGCAGCGGCAGCAGGTCGTAGCGCCAGATGCCCTCGAGGCCGCCCGGCTCGGTGGCCTCGTCCTTCATGAAGTACGAGGGGCCGATGCGCAGGTCGCGGTCCGAGTCGTCGATCTCGGCGTTGAGCGCCTCGAGCAGGTCTGCCGGCTCCGTCGTCACCCCCCGCGCCTCGAGGTGGCGCCGCAGCACGCCCGCCACCGGCGGGGTGTCGGGGTGCAGTTCCATAAAGGCGAAGCGGCGGCGGATCGCGGCGTCGACCATGGCGATCGAGCGGTCCGCGGTGTTCATGGTGCCGATGATGAACAGGTTGCGGGGCAGCCGGAACGACGTGTCCGGGGAGTACTGCGGCAGCACCGTCCGGTCGCGGTACTCGAGCAGGAAGTACATCTCGCCGAACACGCGGGCCAGGTCGGCGCGGTTCATCTCGTCGATGATGAGGAAGCTCGGGTGCTCGCGCCCCGACTCGCTGGTCGCGCGCGCGGCCTGGCGGCGCAGCGGCCCGGCCTGCAGCGCGAAGCCCGGCTGGCCGGACTCGGTGAGCGTGGGGCGGTAGCCCTCGAAGAAGTCCTCGTAGGCGTAGCTCGGGTGGAACTGCACCAGCTGGACGCGGCTCGGGTCGTCGGCCCCGGCGAGGAAGCGGGCGAGCTCCTGCGCGAGGTAGGTCTTGCCGGTGCCGGGCGGACCGTAGAAGACGATCTGCTGGCGGCGCTGCAGCGTGTCCACCATCTCCTGCAGCTCCTTGCGGGGCATGTGCAGGCTCTCCGCGAGCTCCTTGGTCACCCGGGGCAGCTCGGGCACGGTGCCGGCGGCGGGCGCCTCGGCGGTCTGCGACTCGGCCGAGTGCCGGCCCGGGTGCATCGCGGCGAGCAGCGCGTCGAGGCCGTCGGTGAGGTCCACCACCGAGCCGGGCTCGCCGATGAGCTCCGACAGCGGGCTGGGCAGCGACTCCAGGTCCAGCGTCACCTGGCTCCAGCGCACCGAGCGCTCGAGTTGCTGGCCGCCGTCCTCCACGTAGCCGAGGTCGTCGGTGAGCGTGCCCAGGTGCAGCTTGGCGTCGGCGACGGTCGCCACGACGTCCTGCGGGCTCATGCGGGACAGGAACGTGTGCAGCTCCGCGGTGAGCTGGAACCGCGCCTGGTAGTCCAGGTGCGGGTAGCCCTGCTCGACGGCCTGCGAGACCTCGAGTCGGCTCGCGTGCGCGGGGATGCGGGGCAGGTGCGAGGCGGGCAGCGCGATCCGGTTCTGCGCCACCCACTGGCCGGCCTGGCCCACGCCGCCGCGGCCGGGACGCACCAGCCAGGCGCGGCGTGAGTGGTCGTCGCGGTGCCGCTGCCACTGGTTGGCCACCGAGCCGCGGTACCAGTCGACGGGCTGGCCGAGCTGCGCCGAGAGCACCTCGGCGATCCGGTGCAGGTCCTGGTCGATGTCCAGCTCGTCGATGCCGCTGGGCCCGCCGATGAGCTCGGCGAACGCGTCGCGGATCCGCGTCTTGTGGTCGTGCTTGACGATCGGCTGGTAGTAGCCCGGCCAGGCCAGGTACTGCAGGCTGTAGCGGATCGCCCGCCAGTCGCCGGGGGTCGATCGGGCCGCGCGCTGGAACTCCCACGGGTCGGTCAGGGCGGCGTCACGCTCGGCCGCGTCCAGCTCGGCCCAGTGGATGATGAACGAGCACAGCCAGCGCAGGTGCTCGCGGACCTGGACGTTGAAGCCGAGGCCGCCGGTGAGCGGGCCCTTCTCGCCGAGCGCCTCGTCGAGGTCCGCGGGGATCTCCGGGGCGTTCTCGGTCCACGAGAGCACGTCGCGCACCCGGCCCCGCTTGAGGCGGGCGGTGACGGTCGACAGCGGCAGCTGCTGCACGTAGAGCAGCTCGGCCGCCAGCAGGACGACCGGCCGCGGGGCGCCCTCGAGCTGGTCGCGCAGGGCCTGCATGACGGGGGAGCGCAGGGCCGCGCCCTCGCCGGACCCGGCGCCCTCGGCGAGGCCCTCGTCGGGCTCGGCGTCGAGCCGGCGGGCCAGCTCCTCGGCCACCTCGGGCGTCCACGTGTAGAGGTCGTCCTCGAACGGGGACTGGCCGGTGCGCAGTGCCGGTCCCAGGACACGCTCGGCGGCCGATTCGATCGCGGGGGCCGGGCCTGCGGGCCGTTCGTGGGAACCGTCTGTCACGTGGTACTCCTGCTGCGCCGGCGCGGGCCGTCAGCCCGACGTACGTGTCCGAAGGTACCACCGGCACCGGCGGCGACCCGTCCTCCCGGCGCGAGGAGCAGACGGGTCACCGGCCGGACGTCAGCTGTGGTAAGGCTCCGCCGTGACGATGGTGACCTTGACCTTCTTGCCGTTGGGCGCGGCGTACTCGCGGGTCTCGTCGACCTTGGCGCCGAGGATCGCCTGACCGAGCGGCGACTCGGGCGAGTAGATCTCCAGGTCGTCCTTGCCCGAGCCCTCGCCGCGGGTGCCCAGCAGGAAGGTCTCCTTGGTGGACTCGTCGCCGTTGTAGTAGGCACGCACCACGGACCCGATCAGGGCGACGCCCGACTCGGTGGGCGTCTCGCCGACCTGGGCGGTGGCCAGCAGATCGTCGAGCTGCCGGATCCGCGCCTCCTCCTGGCCCTGCTGCTCGCGGGCGGCGTGGTAGCCGGCGTTCTCCTTGAGGTCGCCCTCCTCGCGCCGCTCGTTGATCTCGGCCGCGATGACCGGGCGGTTGGCGATGAGCGCCTCCTTCTCGGCCATGAGGCGGTCGTAGGAGTCCTGGGTGAGCCAGGTGACCTGGGTGTCGTTGGCCATGTGCGGCCTCCAATCTCTACGGGCGTGCGTCTGTACGGTTGCGTCTACGCAAAACACGGCCCCGACACCGGAGCCGTGCTGATGGGACGATGCTAACACAGAGGTGACCTGGCGGTGGACTCCGCATGAGGCCCACGTCACAGGTCGGTGGTCCTCGTCGTCGTCACCCCCTGAGGCCCCGACCCCGGCCCCGACCCCGGCCCCGGCCGAGCCCGGCGGCCCGGTGGCCCCGCTCAGCGCCGCAGGTGTGCGGGCACGTCCTCGCCGCACCCGTACACGTCGCCGATCACGGCGCGCGCGGTCGTGGCGATGGTGGCGTCGAAGCGCACCGTGCCGTCCTCGGACGGCGGCACGTACACCTCGCGGCGGCCCACCTCGCCCTTGGTCTGGTCCTGGGCGCGCAGGATGCAGTAGACGGGCTTGTCCGGCTCGTCGCGGGTCACGTCCACCACCACGTCCGTGCGGTGCTCGTCGATCACCTCCACGCCGATCACCTGGCCGGAGATCGACGGCGTGGCGGAGAAGCGGTAGAGGGTGAAGGCGCCCGCGGCCAGCAGCGCCACCACGAGCGCGGCGAGCAGCACGGCGATCACCTTGCCGCTCAGGCCCGAGGTCGCGTCCTTGCCGTCGTAGCGCCCGGGCGGCGGGCTCGTCGGCGTGGCAGCGGGCCGCGACGCGGCGTCCGACCTCGGATCACTCATGGTCCCCAGGGTATCCGGGCGGCCGTCCGGGGCCGGTCGTGGGGGCGGTCCCGGGGCGGGGCGGGCGGTGACCGGGGGCCGGTCGGGGGGCCGGGCCGTGAGCCGCCCCGCGCCCGTCCTCCATAGAATGGGCCGAACCCACCCGAGACGAGCACTGGAACGGCAGGTGTGACGATGGCCGGTCTCCGGCTGATGGCGGTGCACGCGCACCCCGACGACGAGTCGTCGAAGGGCTCCGCGACCATGGCGCGGTACGCCACCGAGGGCGTCCGCGTGCTGGTCGAGACGTGCACCGGCGGCGAGCGCGGCGACATCCTCAACCCCGCGATGGACCGCCCCGACGTCGTGGCGGACCTGCCCGGTGTCCGCGTCCGCGAGATGGCCCGCGCCGCCGACATCCTCGGCGTGGACCACCACTGGCTCGGCTACGTCGACTCCGGCCTGCCCGAGGGGGACCCCAAGCCGCCCCTGCCCGAGGGGTGCTTCGCGCTGGCCGACGACGACGAGGTCACCGGCGCCCTCGTGGCCCGGATCCGGGAGTTCCGGCCCCACGTGCTCATCACGTACGACGAGAACGGCGGCTACCCGCACCCCGACCACCTCAAGGTGCACTCCGCGTCGATGGCCGCCTACGAGGCCGCCGCCGACCCCGAGCGGTACCCCGAGGCCGGCCCCGCGTGGGCGGTCGCCAAGGTCTACTACACGCACGGCTTCCTGCGGCGGCGCATGGAGGTGCTCGACGAGGAGCTGTTCGCCCGCGACGGCGTCCGGCACTTCGAGGAGTTCCTCTCGCGGTTCCGGGGGCGGCCCGACATCATGGAGCGCGTCACCACCCGCGTCGAGTGCGCCGCCCACTTCGAGCAGCGCAACCTCGCCCTGCTGGCCCACGCCACGCAGATCGACCCCAACGGCTGGTTCTTCGCCGCCCCCGTCGAGATGCAGCAGCGCCTCTGGCCCACCGAGGAGTTCGAGCTCGCGGCCAGCAGGATTCCGGTTCCCGCCCGCGCTGAGGGAGAATACGAGGCGGACCTGTTCGAGGGGGTCGACCCGTACGTCGATCTCCCCGTCGGCCCGGAGGCCCGCACCATCGCCGGCACCTGGTTCGACGCCACGAACTCCGACGCGACCCCCAGTGAGGACCCACGATGATCGCCCCGGGACCGGACCTCCAGATCCTGGCCTACAACGCGGCCATGGTCTTCGCCCAGAACCAGTCGCCCGGCACGCCCGGCTACAACGACAGCCCCAAGGGCCCCGAGTTCGGCAAGGCCTCGCCGATCGGCATCCCCGTGGTGCTGTTGCTGCTCATCGCCACGATCCTGCTCGTGCGCAACATGAACAAGCACATCAAGAACCTGCCCGAGAGCTTCGACACCGAGCATCCCGAGGCCGACCAGCTCGCGGACGAGGGCACCGACCGCGCCGGCGTCGAGGGCGCCGATGCCGTCGAGGGCGCCGGCGCCGATGCCGTCGATGCCGAGGCCGACGGGGCCACCCCCGAGGCCGGCGCCGCCGATCCCCGCTGACGCGC
>DUTZ01000184.1 GCA_012841845.1 Actinomycetales bacterium
AAGCGGCTCAACAACGACGCCGCCGTCAAGGCCGTCGTGTGGCTCCAGGAGTTCGGGCACCTCGTCGCCCTGCCCGCGGCGCTGCTGTCGGGCGTGTTCAAGGTCGCCAACCTCACGGCCGCCCAGGGCCAGGGCCTGACTCTCTTCTGGGAGCACGACCTCGACGCACTCGGGGCGTTCCTCGACGCGGCCGTGCCGTAGAGCGCCGATGCCGTAACGCGTCGGCGCCGCAGCGCGGCGCTCGCGCTCGCCGGGCGTGACGACGTGGCGATCTACGACGGCTCCATGACCGCCTGGGCGGGGAATCCGGACCTCCCGCTCGTCACGGGCGGCTCGCCCCGCTAGACCGGGCCCACAACCCGCGGACCAGTGAACCCCCACAAAAAAGTGATGTCCCGGATCAAAGATGAACGATGATCCGAGACATCACAGTGGTGGGCGAAGGGGGACTTGAACCCCCACGTCCCGAAGGACACTGGCACCTGAAGCCAGCGCGTCTGCCATTCCGCCACTCGCCCGAGTAACGCCCGAACACGGTAACACGGGGCCAACCGGGCACACTAATCCCCTGATAGGGGCGGTATCACGGTGCCACTCCGGGGCTCGGGCAGAGCGTGAGCGTCGCCACTGCGGGACGCGGGCGCGTGCTTCGACCGCGATTCGCCTCTATGATCGACCGGATGCCGCCGGCGGGCGGCTCGCCGCGGCGTGCGCTGCGGAGGTCCGACGCGAGAGGAGGCACCCGTGGGCATCGTCGGAAGGTTCGAACGCACCCTGCAGGGTGCCGTGGGCGACGCGTTCGCCCGACTCTTCGGCGGCAAGGTCGTGGCGGCCGAGGTGGAGGCCCAACTGCGCAAGCGCGCCGAGGCCTCGCTCAGGACGGTCGACGGCCGCCAGCTGGTCTCGAACAGCTACACCATCACGCTGGCCCGCTCGGACTACGAATCCTTCACGGAGGACGAGGCCCTCGCCGTCAAGACCTTCTCCCGCCACCTCTCGGACCACATCGCCGAGCAGGGCTGGCAGACCTACGGTCCCGTCACGGTCGGCTTCGCCGAGCGGGAGGACCTCCACACCGGACAGATGCGCGTGAGCGGGGTGGTGGACCCCGACTCGGGCGAACCCGGCACCCCCTTCCAGATCTCGGCCGCCGCGCCGGCGCCCGCCCCGGGCCACCCGGAGCCGTCGTCGCCGAGCGTGCTCCAGGAGAGGAATCCCATGCAGGCACCCGCCTCCAACTACCCCGTCGACTCCCGTTCGTCGCGTTCCGCGAGCGGCTGGGGCGGCCCGTCGGACGCGCCCACCCAGATCACGCAGGGCCGCACGTCGCTGACCGTGACGCTGCACCTCGAGGACGGGTCGGGCCGCACGTTCCGGCTCCAGCGGGGCGATAACCTGCTGGGACGCGGCCAGGACGCAGCGTTCCGGCTGCCCGACACGGGCGTGTCCCGGCAGCACGCCCAGATTCACTTCGACGGCCGCGAGGCGGTCCTGTCGGACCTCGGCTCGACCAACGGCACCACCGTCAACGGCGGGCCGGTCCAGGACTGGCAGCTCGCCGACGGCGACGTGATCCGCGTCGGACACTCGGAGATCACCGTCCGTTTCGACTAGCCTCGACGCGAGTGACCCCCCGGAACCGTCCGGGGGTGCCCGGGCGTTGACCCGGCGGACCCCGTCCGAGAGGGCGGACCGGACACCAGGGGTGAGCAGGCGAAGGGAGGGGCCGCGATGCAGGGACTCGTACTGCAGCTCTCGCGTGGCCTCCTGCTGGTCATGCTCTGGCTGTTCATCTACCTCACGCTCCGCGCGCTCAAGACCGACGTGTTCGGCAACGTCGGCATGCGCTCGGGCGGGCGCTCGCCGTCGCGGGGCGGCTTCCTGGGCCGCGGCACCAAGGCCATCCGCCACCTGGTCGTCACCCAGGGGGCGCTCGCCGGTACCCGCATCACGCTGGCCGAACAGCCCGTCCTGCTGGGCCGGGCGGACAACTGCACCCTCGTCATCGAGGACGACTACGCCTCCAACCAGCACGCGCGGCTCTCGCCCCACGGGCCCGACTGGTTCCTCGAGGACCTGGGCTCCACCAACGGCACCTATCTGGACAGATCCCGGGTCACCACACCGGTCAAGGTGGCGGCCGGGACGCCGATCCGCATCGGCAAGACCGTGATCGAGCTCCGCGCGTGACGCCCGCGCTCGACTACGCCGCCCGGTCCCACCTGGGCATGGTGCGGCAGAACAACGAGGACTCGGCCTACGCCGGACCCCGGCTGCTGGCGCTGGCCGACGGCATGGGCGGGCACGCCGCCGGCGAGATCGCCAGCCAGTACCTCGTGGCCTCGCTGGCCCGGCTCGACGAGGACGAGCCCGGCCAGGACCTCACCGGGGCGCTCGTCGCGGCGATGGAGCGGGGCAACCGCGCGATCGCCGCCCACGTCGAGGCGCACCCCGAGACCGACGGCATGGGCTGTACGCTCACCGCCCTGCTCTTCGACGGCCGCCGCATGGGCCTGCTCCACGTGGGCGACTCGCGGGCGTACCTGCTGCGCGACGGCGAGCTCACCCAGATCACCAAGGACGACACCTTTGTCCAGTCCCTCGTGGACCGCGGCGAGCTCTCCCCCGACGAGGCCCACTCGCACCCGCGCCGCTCGCTCATCCTCAAGGCGCTCACCGGCGAGCCGGTGGAACCCACCGCCGTCATCCGCGAGGCCCGCCCCGGCGACCGCTACCTGCTCTGCTCGGACGGCCTGTCCGACCCGGTGAGCACGGACACCATCGCCGAGACCCTCCGGACCGGCTCGGCCGACTCGGCGGCCGAGCGGCTCGTGCAGCTCGCGCTGCGCTCGGGGGGGCCGGACAACATCACGGTGGTGGTGGCCGACGTCCTCGACGACCCGCGCCGCGCCCCCGTCGAGCCCGTCGTGGTGGGCGCCTCCTCGACGGACGAGCCGGGCGAGGTCGCGGACCCCGACAACGCCGCGGGCCGTGCCGCCGCGTTCTCCCGCTCCCAGGTGGCCGCCCAGGCCGACCCCGCCGACGCGGACCCCCCGGACCCCGGGGACGACGACGAGGTCGACGCCGCCCCGCCCCGCGGCAGCCGCTGGCGGTTCGCCGTGAGCGTCCTCGGGGTGCTCGCGCTCATCGCCGGGATCGTCGGCGTGTCCGCCCTGCTCGTCCGCTCGAACTACTTCGTCACCGAGGCCGACAGCCAGGTGGTGGTCAAGCGGGGCATCTCCGGCGAGGTGTTCGGCATCTCCCTGGCGTCGGTGAGCCAGGTGGCGTGTCTGTCCCGCGACGGTGAGCTCACGCTGCACGACCCCGACGCGATCCCGCCCGGCTGCGACGTGTTCACGCTCGGCGACCTGCGCGAGCCCGCCCGCGAGTCGGTCCGCGCCGGCATGCCGTCCGGCAGCCTCGCCGACGCCAACGCCCAGGTCTCGCGCCTGGCCCACGACAACCTGCTGCCCCCGTGCGACGAGCTCGAGGCCGCCGCCC
>DUTZ01000013.1 GCA_012841845.1 Actinomycetales bacterium
CGACCACCTGCTCACCGAGCTCGACGTACTGCCCCGCGGAGACCGCGAGGGCCGGATCGATCCCGGGATGCCCCTGACCTCCTCGTGGCAGGGCCTGCTGCCGCCGGTGGACGGGTTCACCGCGGTCGAGGACATCCCCGCCCAGGTACTGCTCGACCTCGCCGAGTCCGGCCGCGACGCCGCCCGCGAGAGCGCCGGCCCCGCCGGCCTGCCGCCCTCGCTGCTCGACCAGGAGGCGCTCACCGTGGGCGCCGACACCGATGCCCCGGTCGGCGTGGACATGCGGACCGTGTTCTCGGCGGTGATGTGCGGATTCGTGCCCGAGCGCGCGGGCCGCGCCCCCGACGGCGAACCCGTCCGCGTGAGCACCCGCGGCCCGTGGGTGCGGCTGGACGCCCGCTTCGGCACCGTCTTCCGCCGGCCCGACGCGCTCACCCTCGACCCGGTGCGGTGACCGCCGACTTCGCCGTCACGTGGCCGGGCCGCGGGGAGCCCGAGCCGCCCGGTGCGTACGGTCCGGCGCCCGAGGTCGTCGAGACCGTCCGGGGTGACGACGGCGAGGTGTCCGGTGCCATCCTGGTGGGCGACGGCGGTCGGCTTCCCGAGGCCGCGGCGGCCCTCGACGCGCTGGGCCTGGCCCCCGCCGGGGCGGCCCAGTTGGTCTACCTCGACCCGCCCTACAACCGCGGAGGCCGCTTCGAGGGCTACCGCGACGACATGCCGCGCGCCGAGTGGCTCGGCTACATCGAGACCCGTCTGCGCGTGGCCCGCGACCTGCTCGCCGAGACCGGGACGCTGTGGGTGCACCTCGACGACGCCGAGGCCCACCGCGTCCGCTGCCTGCTCGACGACGTGCTGGGCGTGGACGCCTTCCTCGCCGACCTCACCGTGGAGAGCAACCCCAAGGGCCGCCAGCTCGACCGGTTCTTCGCCGGCTCCCACGACCGGCTGATGGTGTACGCCCGCGACCCGGCGCGTGTGCGGCTGACGTCGGGCGTCGCCGCCGCCGTCGACCCCGCCGACTTCCCGCACACCGGCCCCGACGGCGTCAACTACCGCCTGCTGCCGCTGCGCAACACCAACAAGCGCTTCAATCCGCGGACGGCGCCCACGATGACTTACCCGCTGTACGGCGACCCGGAGACCGGCGTGGTCGCCGTCGATCCCGTCCCCGTCCCCGCCGCCGGTTCCGGCACCGGGATGGTCGAGATCCACCCGGTGTTCGGCGACCTCACCCCGGCGGTGTGGCGCTGGTCCCGCGAGCGGGCGCGCGAGCGCGTCGACGAGCTGGTGTGCCGGACCGTGCGCGGCCGCTCCGGGCCGCGCGTGGACGTCTACCAGCGCGACCGCCACGAGGAGGGCCGGGTCAAGAAGCTCAAGACCGTGTGGCTCTCGCAGGAGGTCGGCTCCACCGACACCGCACGGGCCGAGCTGCGGCGGGCCGGCATCGAGGGGTTCCGCACACCCAAGCCGGAGGCGCTGATGCGCCGGATCGTGGAGCTCGCCACCGAAACCGGGGACCTCGTCGTCGACCTCTTCGCCGGCTCCGGTACCACCGCCGTCGCCGCCCGCGACCTGGGTCGACGCTGGGTGGTGGTCGAGCGCAACCCGGACACGGTGCGCGACGTGCTCCTGCCGCGGCTCCGCGCCACGGCTCGCCCCGACCACTGATCCGGCCGGCCTGGCCGTTCGGAACCCGCGTTCACGAGGCTCGGGCGTTTCGCTCACTCGCGCACCACCATTGCCGACGACGGGTGGGATCTCACGCGCAGCCACCGCCCACCGCCCCGGCTGGCGGACATCTCGCAGGGAATCCGGCGTGAAATCGCACCTCGAGTCCGCCGATCGCCGTGCGGTGTCGCTCACGCGGATGGCGGATCGGCCGGGCGGCCGGGAAGTGAGCGACTCGGGTGGGGAAAGCGTGCGACTCGATCTGGCGGAACCGACTCGCGCAGGGCTGAGCGCACGATTCGCTCACTTCATGCGGGCGAAGCCCGACCCCGATCGCGGTTCGCGAAACGCATGTGAACGACGCGGCTCGTGGGAGTGGAGTGAGTGCGCGAGTGAGCGAATTCCCAGAGGGCCGCGACGAGGCGCAGAGGTCCGTTCACCGCGCCGCGCCGGCCCCGCGCAAGGCGGCGCACGCCGCGCCGGCC
>DUTZ01000185.1 GCA_012841845.1 Actinomycetales bacterium
CGCCGGTCCGGCGGTGTCCGGCCGGGCGGCGTCCGCCAGGGCGGAGGCGTGCGCGAGCAGCGTGTCCGCGGGGATCCCGGCGAGGGTGTGGACGCCGAGCGAGACGAGTCGCCCGGCCTGGTCGGTGAGGGTCTGGCGCAGGGTGGGGGTCACGTGCGTGGAACGCCCGACCCCGGGGGCGTATTCCCCGCTAGCCTCGGTGGCGACCGGGGACGACGTGGTGAGGAGTGGGCAGTGACCGACCAGGACATCAGCACGACCGAGCAGTGGGCCGCCGTCGAGCGGCTCGTACCGGGTATCGGGGAGGTGACGCTCCGCGAGCTGTTCGAGGCCGATCCGGATCGCGGACGCCGGCTCACCGTCACCGCCGGCGACCTGCACATCGACTACTCCAAGCAGCTCGTCACCGACGACGTCCTGGCCGCCCTCGTCGAGGTGGCCGACGCCGCGCAGCTCACGGCCGCGCGGGCGGCGATGCTCCGCGGCGACCGGATCAACACCACCGAGGACCGGTCGGTGCTCCACACGGCGCTCCGGCTCCCGGCGGACGCCGAGCTCGTCGTCGACGGCCGCGACGTGGTGGCCGACGTCCACGAGGTCCTGGGTCGGATGACCGACTTCGCCGAGCGGATCCGCTCCGGCGAGTGGACCGGCCACACGGGCGAGCGGATCGACACGGTGGTGAACATCGGGATCGGCGGCTCCGACCTGGGGCCCGTCATGGTGGACAAGGCGCTGCGCTCGCTCAAGACGGCCGGGATCGCCGCCCACTACGTCTCCAACGTCGACCCCGCCGACCTCTCGGCCGTCCTGGCCGAGATCGACCCGGCCACGACCCTCGTCGTGGTGGCGTCCAAGACGTTCACCACCCAGGAGACCATGGCCAACGCCCACGCCGCGCGCCGCCACTTCGTCGAGGCCCTGGGATCGGAGGACGCGGTCGCCGCGCACTTCGTCGCCGTCTCTACGGCTGCAGAGAAGGTCGCCGACTTCGGGATCGGCGCGGACAACATGTTCGGTTTCTGGGACTGGGTGGGCGGCCGCTACTCGGTGGACTCGGCGATCGGCCTGTCGGTGATGATCACCGCCGGCCCCGCCGCCTTCGTCGAACTCCTCGAGGGCTTCCACACCATGGACCAGCACTTCGCCACCGAGTCACCGGAGCACAACGCGCCGGTGATCATGGCGCTGCTCGGCATCTGGTACACGTGCTTCCTCGGCGCCCAGTCCAAGGCCGTGATCCCCTACGCCCAGGACCTGCTGCGCTTCCCCGCCTACCTGCAGCAGCTCACCATGGAGTCGCTGGGCAAGTCGGTCCGGCAGGACGGCTCGGCCGTCACCTACCCCACCGGCGAGGTCTACTGGGGCGAGCCCGGGACCAACGGCCAGCACGCGTTCTTCCAGCTGCTGCACCAGGGCACGCAGCTCGTGCCGGTGGACTTCATCGGCGTCGCGCGCCCGGCCGACGACCTGGCCACCGCCGACGGCACCGGGTCGATGCACGACCTGCTCATGGCCAACCTCTTCGCCCAGTCCCGCGTCCTGGCCTTCGGCAAGACCGAGGACGAGGTACTGGCCGACGGCGTGGATCCCGCGCTCGCCCCGCACAAGGTCATGCCCGGCAACCGGCCCTCGACCACGATCCTGGCGCCGGCGCTGTCCCCCGGGGTCGTGGGTCAGCTCATCGCGCTGTACGAGCACATCGTCTTTGTCCAGGCCACCGTGCTCGGCATCAACGCCTTCGACCAGTGGGGCGTCGAGCTCGGCAAGGCCCAGGCGGGCGAGCTGCTGCCGCTGCTCACGGCCGAGGAGCACCCCGGCGACGCCTTCGACTCCTCGACCGACTCGCTCGTGGACATCTACCGCGAGGCCCGCGGACGGCGGTAGGTGCGCGCCCGGCGCACGACTGCCACATACCGAAAATCCGTTCGAATTTTCCCTTGACCCCCGACCCGACCGCCCGATAGAATCGAAAGCACATTCGAGACATCGGGGGGCGCGTGACCATGGACGGAGTCGGGACCGGATCGCCGGGCCCCTCGGCGTTGGCCGCACTCTCCGGCCGCGCCCGTGATGCCCGGACCGCCGAGAACCGCGCCGCCGCCGAGCGTCTCCGCGCCTGCTACGCGCTCTACCAGGAGTGCGTGCGATCCGAGGACCCCGGCGCGTTCGCCGATCGCCGGCCCGGCTACGCGGTGATCGACCCCTTCGACGTGTGTGCCGGTCACCTCGTGGCCGAGTTCGCGATCTCCTGCGGGCGGGCGGAGAGGATGATCGGTCTCGCCGTCGACCTCACCGAGCGCTTCCCCGCGGTCCTCGCGGCCCTCGGCGAAGGACGTCTCGACCTCCAGGCCGCCGAACTGCTCGCCCGGCAGATGAGGACGGTGGATCCCGGTGTGCTCGCCGCGGTGCAGCGCAGGGTCGTCGAGGACCACCTCGCCGCCCTCGAATCGGGTGAGCGCCTCTCGGCGGGCGCGATCCGCGATCGCGTGGACGACATCATCCGTCGCTTCGACGCGGACGGGATCCGGCGCCGTCGCGAGGACGCCGCGCGGGACCGAGGGGTCACCTTCCGCAAGGACGGCGACGGGATGAGCACGATGCGGGCCACCCTCACCTCGGGCGAAGCCGCCGTCCTGTCCGAGCGACTGGACGCGGTCGTGGCAGCCCTCGCCGAGAGCGGGGACCACGAGGACATGTCGAGGCATTCCCCTGCCGAGAGGCGCGCGGACGCGCTCATGGCGCTCGCCTGTGGTCTGGTGCCCGGCTCGGAGTCCGGTTCCGTGGTGCTGCGTCCCAAGGTCACCGTCGTCGGGACCGCCGACGGCTCCGAGCCCGAGGTCCGCTTCCCTCGCACCGGCGAGTCCTCGATCCGGGCACTGCTCGCCATGCTGGCCTCCTCGGACGGTTCCTCGCTCGAGCGCGTGGACCCGACCCCCGGCGCCGCCGACGACCCCGACCGCACCCACACGTACCGACCATCGTCCGCACTGGCGCGGGCGGTCGAGCTCCGCGACGGCACCTGCCGACACCCGGGGTGTTCGGCCCCGGCCGAGTACGGCGACATCGACCACCTGGTCCCGTTCAACGACTCGGACCCGGCACGGGGAGGTCCGACGGCGGAGAGGAACAACCTCATCTTCTGCCGGCGGCACCACCGGTTCAAGACGTTCTCGGACTGGCGCTACCGGATGTTCCCGGACGGCACCCTCGTCGTCGAGACGCCCGACGGGAAACGGATGGTCACCAGACCCTCCGGTCCGCTCGCGCGACACCGACGCGCTGCTGCCGAGCGCCGGACAGCCGAACGCCGGGCAGCCGAGAGCACGGCCGCGCCGGAAGCCGCCTCGCCCGAGCCCGAAGCCGAGCCCACCTACTTCCACAGGCGGGCCCAACGCGTCCGTGCCGAGCGGGCCGCCCGGGCCCGGGACCGTGCGACCGCGAGCCGTCGCCGGACCGCGTCCTGCCGCGAGAGCCGGATCGAACGGGACCTGGCGGAGCTCCTCGACGAGCCCCCGTTCTGACCCCGGCCGCCTCTCGCCCCGCCTCAGATGAACTTCCGGCTGGCCTTCTCCGGCAGCAGGCGCAGCAGCGGGCCGATGGCCTTCCACGGCTTGGCCGGCACGAGCGCGCGGGTGGGCTCGGCGTCGATGGTCTTGACCAGCGCGTCGACGCCCTCGTCGAACTCGGTCATGAGCTTGGTCTTGACCGAGCGGTTGATGTCGGTGCGGATGTAGCCGGGCAGGATGTCGCTGACCTTGATGCGGCTACCGGCGTTGTCGAGCTCGGCGTGCAGGCCCTGCGCCAGGGCGGAGACGAACGCCTTGGACGCCGAGTAGGTGTTCTGCGCCTTGACCATGCCGCGCAGGGCGCTGACGGAGGAGATAAAGACGACGTGGCCCTCGCCCCGGCGCTGGAGGATCTCCACGGCGGCTTCGGCCTGGTTGAGCGTGCCGATGGTGTTGACCATGGCCGTCTCACGGTTGGCGTGCGCCTTGCCGGAGCCGATCGAGGCGCCCTTGCCGAGGCCTGCGTTGAGCACGAAGCGGTCGATGCCGCCGAGCTCGGCGTCGAGCTCGCCGAACGCGGCCTGCACGGCGTCGCCGTCGGTCACGTCGAGTTCCCGCACCGCCACCCGGATCCCGGGGTTGGCGGCCGTGAGCTCGGTCCGCAGCGCCTCCAGCCGGTCCAGGCGCCGGGCGCAGAGCGCGAGGTTCCTGCCCCGGGCGGCCCAGCGGCGGGCCATGCCCTCGCCGAGTCCGGAGCTGGCGCCGGTGATGAGGATGGTCTTGCGGTCGGTCACGGGGAGGCCTCCTACCGGTGGTCGTGGTCCCGCTGGTCGGGATCCCCCAGTGTGGCACGGTCCCCCTCCGCCGGGGCGCGCCGCGGCTGGCACGTCGGGCACCGGAAGGCCACGCGGTCGATCGAGTCGGCCGACGACATGGGGGCAGCCCCGGTCGCGTCGCCGCCCAGCCGGAAGCCCTCGATGAGCGTGCCGCAGCGCAGGCACGGCCGGCCGTCGCGCCCGTACG
>DUTZ01000186.1 GCA_012841845.1 Actinomycetales bacterium
GCCGGATGGCCGTGGCGCCCGCACCCGGGGACACGGTGCCGCCGCGGGAGCGGACGGCGGAGACGAGGGCGTCGGCGAGGGCCCCCGACCCGCCGATCGCGCGGCCCGGCGGGATCCGGTGCATCAGCGCCGCGAATCCGACCATCGGCGCCGTGGCGGGGTGGGACATGGGCGGCCCGGACTGCGCACCGAACCACGCGAGCGCGGCCTTGAGGCGCTCGGACTCGAAGGTCGCGTCGAGCAGGGCGTCGCCGGAGGAGAGGAAGGTCTGGACGGCGCCGAAGGGGTCGCGGACGTCCTCGCGGCCGAGGAACGCCGCCCCGAGGCCCGCGGCGGTGGGACGGACGCCGAAGCCGGCCATCATCCGGCCGGCCAGCACGTCCCACCGGGCGACGAAGCGGCGGTAGGCGTCGGCGTCCCGGGCCCCGCAGGCCGCGGCGATGCTCGCGCACGTGGCGTCGAGGTCGCGGTGGAAGACGATCGGCGGGGCGTCCTCGCCGGGCGGGGCCGGGGCGAAGCCCCACGGGTCGCAGTCCACGTAGTGCAGGCCGTGCGCGGCCAGGTCGAGCTCCTCGGGGATGCCGGTGTGGCGGATCATGAGGTGGGCCGAGGACCCCCGGTCGGTGCGGTGCCCGGGATAGCGTTCGACGGTGGACGTCGCGCCGCCGAGGACCGTGTCGCGTTCCACCACATGGACGTCGAGCCCGGCGCGGGCGAGGTACGCGGCGCAGACGAGCCCGTTGTGGCCGGAGCCCACCACCACGACGTCGTGCCGCGCGCTCACTCCCGCGCCCCGGGCAGGGGGAGGGGGCGGCCCAGGACCGCGAACGGACGCGCGTCGCCGTCGAAACGGTAGTCGCGGAGGACGTCGGTGAAGCCGTGGGAGCGGTACAGGCGCCAGGCACCGTTGGCCTCGTCGTCGACCTCGGGGGTGGAGAGCAGCACCATCGGTTCGGTCCGGTCCGAGAGGAACTCGGTGAGCAGCATCGTCCCCAGACCCCGGCCCTGGTGGGCGGGGGCCACGTGGAGTTCGGTGAGCTCGACGTAGTCCTCGGGGAGGTGGTGGTCGTGGTCGCGCAGCCCGCGCGAGACCTGTTCGTACCACCACTGCCCGGGCGCGCCGCGGTAGCCGTAACAGATGCCCACGAGCGGGCCGCGGGCGTGGCCGATGAGGCGGCGACGCGGCGGGTCGAACGCGGCGACGCAGGACCAGCCCTCGCGATGGCTGTGCTCCATCCACGCCGGGGCGCGGGAGCGGACCACCTGCGTCGGGTACCCCATGGCGTCCACGTAGACGCCGAGTGCCTCGGGCAGCCGGTCGCGGAAGTCCCCGGGGTCGAGCCGGGAGATCACGGTGTCCATCGCCTCCATCTCATCACGCCGCCGCCCCTCGTCGGCGCGGTTGTGTCGTACCCCGCCGATACCGTGCGGGGTGAGAGAGGAAAGAGGTGGTGACGATGGTGGCGGTGACGACGGGGCGGCCGGTTGTGGGGACCCCGCTGGCGCTGGGGCGTGCCGGCCGGGCCGAGGTGCATCGCGGGCGCGCGGTGGCGGCCCGGTCCCCCGAGGAGACCTTCCTCGAGGCGTACCGGGCGGCCCGGTCGGCGGCGTCGGCTCTGCTCGCTCCCGGCCCGCGGCGGCGGGGGCCCGCGGACGTGTGGCACCGGCTGGAGGCGGAGGTGGCCGAGCTGGGGGAGTGGGCGCGCGTGTTCGCCGGGTACTCGCGGCTCGCGGCGGCGGTCGAGGACGGGCTGCCGCGGCGGATCGACGCCCGGATGGCGGACGATTTCCTCTGGGCGGTGGGGCGGTTCCTCGACCTCGTCGACCAGCGGCTGGGGATGTTGGGCCCCGCGGCCTGACGTCCCCGGGCAGTCCGCCCCGCATGTACCGGGAACTCGGGTGGTCCTCGCGCCGCGCCGCTCGTATGATGGTGGGAAACCGGTCGGCGGGGCAGCCGTCCGTCAACCATCCCCTCGATCGAGCCACCAGCGCCCGTGTCGTCCGAGCACCCGGAGGAGGTCGTCGTGCCACTGTCAGAGCACGAGCAGCGCATGCTCGACGAGATCGAGAGCGCACTCTACGCAGAGGACCCCAAGTTCGCCTCGTCCGTCCGTAAGACCCGGCCGACCGGAGCCGCCCGGCCCACCGGGCTCGTCGTGCTGCTCGGGGTCCTCGGGCTGGCCCTCCTCATCGGCGGCCTCATCCTCACGCTCAACACGGGGTGGTTCCCGTTCGTGAGTCTCATCGGCTTCCTCGTGATGTTCGGCGCCGGCGTCCTCGCCATGCGGTCGGCGCCCCAGGGGGCGGCCCGCCCCCGCGGCGGCGCGCGGCAGGGCGGACGGGCGTCCGGCCCGGGTCGCGGAGGCGGCAGGTCGGGCGACGGGCAGTCCTACTCGTCCCGTATGGAGGACCGCTTCCGCCGCCGCTTCGAGCAGTAGCGGACCCACAGAGACCTCCCGAGAGGGGCGAGC
>DUTZ01000187.1 GCA_012841845.1 Actinomycetales bacterium
CGATGTTCCTGCTCGCCGGCCTGGCCGGGTACGTGGTGGGCGAGCTCCTCAACTCGTACGTCCTCGTGTGGTTCAAGCGCCGCACCGGCGAGAAGACCCTGTGGGCCCGCCTCATGGGTTCGACGATCGTCGGCCAGATCGCGGACACGCTCGTGTTCTGCACCATCGCCGCGCCCGCCCTGGGCATGGCGATCGGTTCCGGCGACTACTGGAACTACACGGTGTTGGGCTTCGTGTGGAAGACCCTCGTCGAGTTCGTCATGCTGCCCGTGACGTACGCCGTGATCGCGTGGATCAAGAAGCGCGAGCCCAGCTACCAGGAGGCGTTGGCCGCCCGGGCCGACGTCGTACGTTCGTAGTCAGTACGCCTGTGGGAGGTCCGCGCGGGGCCGGGCGGCGATAGCCTCGGCCCCGACGCGCCCCCTCCACCGAGAACGGACCCGCCCATGCCCGGCACCACTGTCAGCACCTCGGCCCCGCCGGACGGGCTCGACACCACCTCCGCCGACCAGGACGCCCCCACCGCGCGGGGGCGCGCGGCATGGCGGGTCCGCCTCGACGAGCTCCTGCATTCGACGTTCTTCACGCGCACGATCACGGCCCTCATCGTGGTCAACGCGGCGCTCCTCGGCCTGGAGACGAGCAGGGGGCTGATGGCCACGGGCGCCGGCCCCGTCATCCAGGTGGCCAACACGGCGATCCTCGTGGTGTTCGTCCTCGAGATCGCGGCGAAGCTCGTCGCCCGCGGCCCCCGCTTCTTCCTGTCCGGCTGGAACGTCTTCGACACCCTCGTCGTGGGGATCGCGCTCGTCCCCGCGGCGCAGGGCCTCCAGGTCCTGCGCTCGCTGCGCGTGCTGCGGGTCCTCCGGATGCTCTCGACCATCAAGAACCTGCGGGACATCGTCGAGGCGATCGGTCGGGCCCTGTCCGGGATGGCGTGGACGTCGCTGCTGCTCCTGCTGGTCTTCTACGTCTTCGGCGTGATCGGCACCGAACTGTTCCGCGACGCGCAACCCGAGTTCTTCGGCGACCTCGGCCGCACCATGTACACGCTCTTCCAGGTGATGACCCTCGAGTCCTGGTCGATGGGCATCGCCCGGCCCACGATGGAGACCGAACCCCTCGCCTGGGTCTTCTTCGTGCCGTTCATCCTCGTGTCGAGCTTCATGGTGCTCAACCTGTTCATCGCGATCATCGTCAACGCCACGCAGTCGGTCCACGAGGAGGAGCAGCAGGACGTCAACGCGCTCATCCTCTCCGAGCTCATGGCCCTCCGCGAGGAGGTGGCCGAACTGCGGGACGCGCGCGAGGGGACGAACGCGACCAGCGACGCGCCGACCGACCCCTCTCCCCCGCCGGGGCGATAGCTCCACGGCACCCCCGCGCCGGCACGCCGGCACACGGGGAAAACGCGGGGAAACGCGGAGAAACGCGGGCGGTCAGCTGCGGGTCTCGACCGCCACCCGCAGGTACACCATCAGGTGCGCGCGGATGACGGACTCCCGCTCCGCCGCGCCCGCCTCGGGCCCGATCGCACGCCCCGAGGGGCCGACCGGGAGAGCCGCCACGGCCTCGCGCAGTCGCCCGGCCTGTTCGGGCCCGATGCCGTACAACGCGCCGTCGTCGGCGACCGTCTCGACCGCGTCCCGGAGCGCCACCCCCTCGGCCGGCCCCACCTGCTCGGCCACGTAGGCGACCACCGGCTCGAGCGGGACCGGGAAACCCTCGTCGATCTCGCCGAGATCCTCGTCCCACTCGTCGTCCTCCCAGTCGCCGTCGAGGAAGGCCGCCACCTCCTCGGCCTGGTCTGCCAGCAGGTCGAACAGCATCTGCTCGGCCATGCCGGTGCCGGGCCAGGCGTGCTCGCGCTCGTCGAACGGCAGCGCGGCCGCGCGCGCGATCATCCGGTCGGCCTTCTCCGCGTCCCCCTCGGAGAGTCGGCGCAGCGCCTTGGTCAGGAGGTTGACGGCCGCCTCGTGGCTCGCCTCGCTGAACGGGGCGAGGGCGGCGTCGCGCACGTCCGGGTGGGTGCCGTACGGCGACCGACGCGCCATGTCGGCGAGGAAGTGCTCGGGCAGTCCGGTCTCGGGATCGCGGCTCATGCCCCCAGCCTGCCCGCCTCAGCGCCTCCCCGCCGCGTACCGGCCCAGGAAGTCCTCCCTGAGGGCCAGGTATTCGCCGGGCCCGGCGGCCATGGCGGCGCGGATGTCGTCCACGAGCCGCACCACGAACGCCAGGTTGTGCAGCGTCAGGAGCGTGGAGCCGAGGAACTCCTTGGCCTTGAACAGGTGGTGCAGGTAGGCGCGCGAATACTCGCGGGAGACCTCGGACGGCCCGGAGGGGTCGAGCGGGGTGTGGTCGTGGCGGAACTGGGCGCGGGTGATGTTGACCCGGCCGTCGAGGGTGTAGATGCCGCCGTGCCGGGCGAGCCGGGTGGGCGCCACGCAGTCGAAGGTGTCGGCGCCGTTCTCGACGGCGGTGAAGATGTCCTCGGGCTCGCTGATCCCCAACAGGTGTCGAGGCCGGTCCTCGGGCAGCTCCTCGGCGCACCAGCCCACGATGGTGCCGAGGTTCTCCTTCTCGAGCGCCCCGCCGATGCCGTAGCCACCGAACCCGCGCCGCCCCTCGGCTTCGGCGCGGTCGCTCATCTCCACCAGCCCGCGGACGGCGTGCCGGCGCAGGTCCTCGAACTGCGCGCCCTGGATCACGCCCCACAGCGACTGCCCGGGCCGGTGGGTCCGCTCCTCCGAGAGGCGCTGGTGCTCGTCGAGGCAGCGCTGCGCCCACCGGCGGGTCCGCTCGACCGAGCTCTCCTGGTACCTGCGCGTGTTCATGAGCGTGGTGAGCTCGTCAAAGGCGAAGAGGATGTCCGCGCCCAGCGCGTGCTGGATCCGCATGGACACCTCGGGGGAGAACCGGTGGCGGGAGCCGTCGAGGTGGGAGGTGAAGGTGACGCCGTCCTCGTCGACCTTGGCCAGCCGCCCCTGGCCCTTGTTGGTGGCGGAGTCGTCGGGGGCGGGGGTGGTGCCCGCGCTCATCTCGATGACCTTCTTGAACCCCACCCCGAGGCTCATCACCTGGAAGCCGCCGGAGTCGGTGTAGGTGGGCCCGGGCCAGCGCATGAACTCGCCGAGCCCGCCGGCGGCGTCGACGACCTCGTGGCCCGGCTGCAGGTAGAGGTGGTACGCGTTGGCGAGCACGGCCTGGGCGCCGGTCGAGCGGACCTGCTCGGGCGTGAGGGTCTTGACCGTGGCCTTGGTGCCCACCGGGATGAACGCCGGGGTGGCGATCTCGCCGTGCGGCGTGTGGATGACGCCCGTGCGGCCGCCGGCGGTGCCGTCGAGGACCATCCGCTCCCCCACGCCGAAGGTGGTGGCGCGGGGGGCGGGCGGGGTGTCCCGGGCGGGGGACGTGCTGGGATCCGACATGGGGACATCGTGGCACGGCCGCGGCGCGGCCCACCGGGGCCCTACGATGAGGCGGCGGAAGGGGCGACGACGACGAGGGAGGCGGACGCGGACATGACCGGCACCGGCGGGCGGCGCCTGTCCCGCGAGGAGCGCCGCGAGCAGCTCGTCACGCTGGGCTTGAGGCTGCTCGAGACCGTGCCGTTCCGCTCGCTCTCGATCGACGACGTGGCGGCCCGCGCCGGGATCTCCCGGAGCCTGCTCTTCCACTACTTCCCCACCAAGCGCGACTACCTCGGCGCCGTGGTGTGCGCGGCGGTGGACCACGTGCTGGACGTGACGGCGGTGCCCGAGGGCACGAGCGCGGCGGACGGTACGCGGGCGATCGTCACCGCCCTCGTCCGATTCATCCAGCGGCGGCGCGACAACTACGTGGCGATCATCCGCTCCGGCCGCTCCGTGGACCCGGCGCTGGAGGAGGTGGTGGACGCCATGCACCACACGCTGAGCCTGCGGGTCCTGGAGAGCATCGGGGTGCCGGACCCCGGGCCCACCGCGCTCATGCTCACGCGTTCGTGGCTGGCCGGCGTCGAGGAGGCGGCCCTGCTGGCGGAGAAGTCGGGGCTGCGGCAGGAGATCGTCATCGAGTCCTCGTTGGTGGCGCTGCACGCCGTCTCCGGGATCCCGCGGCCTCCGGCCGCCCCCTAGCAGGGCTCGACACCAGCAGGGCCCGAAAAAAGTCCCCCACCTGCGCGAACAGGTGAGGGACCTCTGGCGGTGGCGGTGGGATTTGAACCCACGGTTGGGGGTTACCCAACACAGCATTTCGAGTGCTGCACCTTCGGCCGCTCGGACACGCCACCGCCGAGAAGGCTACTAGACGGGGGCGGTCATCCGAAAATCGAGGCCGGAATCAGCCGCCGGTGAGCTTGTCGGCCGCGCGGTTGGCCTTGTCCTTGAGCTTCTCCGCGCCCTGCTTGACGTTGGCCGAGCCCTGGTCGGCCTGGCCCTCGGCCTGCAGGTCACGGTCGCCCGACGCGGCGCCGGCCGACTCCTTGGCGCGGCCGCCCAGCTCCTCGGCCTTGTTCGAGAACTTGTCTCCCACACCCATGTGGTTCTCCTCTCGATCACGGTGCCGGGTATCGACACCTGTTACCTCCCGACCGTACGAGCGCGGGCGCGCCCCCGCCACCGCTCACCGCCGGGCGCGGAAGAACCCCTCGAGCAGGGCCGCGCACTCGGCCTCGAGCACGCCGCCGCGGACCTCCGGCCGGTGCACGAGCCGGCGGTCGCGCACCACGTCCCACAGGGACCCGCACGCGCCGGTCCTCGGCTCCCAGGCGCCAAAGATGATCCGGCCGACCCGCGCCGCCACC
>DUTZ01000188.1 GCA_012841845.1 Actinomycetales bacterium
CCCCGCCGATGGCGGTGGCCGCCCAGCCGCTGACGTGGGTGGACAACCCGCCGTGGCAGCAGATCGCCTCGCCCGAGCCGTCGGCGGTGATCTACGTCGACCCCGGCGCCCACCGGGACGGCTTCTCGCCCAACGCCGTGGCCACGTGCGCCCGCGTGGCGCCGGCGATGTCGACCGGGGACGCCGTCGCGGCGATCGCGGCGACCGCCGAGGCACTCGATGCCTGGACCCCGACCGAGGACGTGGCCGGGGAGGGCGACGAGGACGCGGGCGCGGTGCGCAGCGTGTACCGGTTCCTCCGCGGCACCTACACCGCCGAGCCCGGCGAGATGTCCACGTCGAGCCTCATCGTGGGCTGGAGCGACGCCGAGGCCACCTACGTGTTCCAGTTCGTGGTGACGGGGTGGCGCGACGACGCCGACCTGCACGACGCGGCGCTGGACTGCCTGCGGATCGGGGAGTGGTCCACGGCCCAGATCGTGGAGGCGATGCGCGGCTAGGGTGGGTGGCCGACGACGACGAGGGAGGCGGTCCGCACGTGCAGCTGCGTGAACTGAGTGTGACGGGGGCGTGGGAGATCACGCCGCGACAGATCCCCGACGACCGCGGGGTCTTCCACGAGGCCTTCACCGACGCGGCCCTGCGCCGGATGGCCGGCCACCGCTTCGACCTCGCCCAGGTCAACGTGTCCGTGTCCGGGGAGGGCGTGCTGCGCGGACTGCACTACGCCGAGGTGCCGCCCGGGCAGGCCAAGTACGTCCTGTGCCCGGCCGGGACCGTGTTCGACGTGGTGGTGGACGTGCGCGTGGGCTCGCCGACCTTCGGCGAGTGGGCCGGCGTGATCCTCGACTCCGTGGAGCAGCGGGCGCTGTACCTGCCCGAGGGCCTCGCGCACGGGTTCCTCGCGCTCGAGCCGCAGTCCACCGTGATGTACCTGTGCTCCGAGGGGTGGCGGCCCGGGGCGGAGCACGTCGTGGACGCCTTCGACCCGAACCTGGCGATCGACTGGCCGGACATGGCGCTCGACGGTACCCCGATCACGCACGTCATGAGCGACAAGGACCGGGACGCCCCGGGGCTCCTCGACGTGGCGGCCTCCGGCCGGCTGCCGCGGTGGGAGGACTGCGTGGCGCACACCGAGCGGCTGCGCGGGGCCACCGACGAGGTCGACCGGATCTGGCGGCCCGGGGAGCGGCAGGAGTAACGACCGGGGCGGGGGCCGGTGTGGCGGCCCCCGGGTGTGAGCCTCGTCCCGACGACTGGCGCGCATGCACGTATTCGCATACCCTCGGGGGTATCAACGCGGGCGATCGTCGCCCCGGAATCACGACCCCGAGGAGTTCACCATGTGTCGTCCCGCCACCTGCAAGGTCTGCGGCAAGACCACCTGGGCCGGCTGCGGCCAGCACATCGACGCCGTCAAGGCCACCGTCCCCGCCTCGCAGTGGTGCGGCGGCCAGCACTCCCAGGCCGAGAAGGACGCCGCCAAGGCCTCGGGGGCTCAGAGCGGGGGCTTCTTCTCCTCGCTCTTCGGGCGCTGACCCGCTCGTCGGGGTAGAACCGGGGGCAACCCCCGCTGTCCGCGACCCCGCCCCCGGAGGCCCCGATGAGCACCCCCTTCGTCACCGTCGACCGCACCGGCCCGATCGGGCGCGTCACCCTCGACCGCCCGGACCGGCGCAACCCGCTCTCGCTGCAGATGATGCGCGAGGCCACGGCCGCCGTCCGCGAGCTCGGCGACGACCCGTCGTGTGGCGTCGTCGTGCTCACCGGCTCGGGGCCGGTCCTCTCGGCGGGCCACGAGCTGTCCGAGATGGTCGACCGGACCCTCGAGCAGGAGCGCGAGGTCTTCGACACCTGCGTGGAGCTCATGGAGTCCCTGCAGGCGATCCGCCAGCCCGTGATCGCCGAGGTCCAGGGTCACGCGATCGCCGCCGGCTGCCAGCTCGTGGCGACCTGCGACCTCGCCGTCGCCGTCGACACCGCGCGCTTCGGCACGCCGGGCGTCAAGATCGGGCTCTTCTGCTCCACGCCGATGGTCGCCGTCTCCCGCGCGATCGGCCGCAAGCGGGCGCTGCACATGCTCCTCACCGGCGAGACGATCGACGCCGCCACCGCGGTGGACTGGGGCCTGATCAACGAGGCCGTCCCCGCCGAGCGGCTGCGCGAGCGCGTCGACGAACTCGCCGCACAGATCGCGCAGGCCAGCCCGCTCACCCTGGAGATCGGCAAGCAGGCCTTCTACCGCCAGATCGACGTGCCGCAGGCCGACGCCTACCGCGACATGGCCGAGACCATGGCGACCAACGCCGTGACCTGCGACGCCCAGGAGGGCATCACGGCGTTCCTCGAGAAGCGCACCCCGGAGTGGCGCGGGGAGTGACGCCGGCGGGGCTCAGGGGTCGGCACGGCCCGGCGGGGCTCAGGGGTCGAGGGGCTTGCGCCGGTCCAGGTCGCGGAGGAAGTCCGGGTCGTCGTCGGGTGCGATGACCCGCGGGGGCTCGGGCCGTGAGCCCGGCCCGAAGGCGCGCCACAGCAGAACCGCCACGGTGATCACTCCGATGAGTGCGAACAGCCAGATCACTCGAACCTCCTGGAAACCAGGGTACGTATCCTGGAGCCCATGAGCGACCGCGACGAGACCACCGAGATCACCCAGGACACCCACCGGCCCCGGCCGGGCGCCCGCCTGGCGCGGAACATGGTGTTCTACACGATCCTGCGGCTGCTGCTCGTCCTGCTCATCACGCTGGCGATCATCGGCATCGGCCTGCTCTTCGACGTGCAGGTCCCGATCCTGGTGGCCGCGATCCTCGCGGTGGTGATCGCCCTGCCGCTCTCGATGGTGCTGTTCACCCGGCTGCGCGCCGAGATCAACTCGGACATCACGGCGGTGGACGCCGGCCGCCGCGAGAAGCGCGAGGACCTGCGCCGCCGCATGGACGAGGCCTGACGGACCCCGCAGCCCGGCGCCCTCGGCCCCGGCCGCGACCGCGACGGTTCGTGGGAACCGCGGTCAGCTCGTGGGAACCGAGGACAGCGGGGGGAACTGCGAGGCCGAGCCCAGCGGCCCGGACGGCGCCGTCGACGTCACGGACGTCTCCAGCGACGAGGGCGGCGTCTCCGGCGACTCGGTGACGGTCGGCACCGTGGTCGTGGGCGTGTCCGAACCGGTCGGCTCCGCGGGATCGGAGGAACCCGTGCCGTCGCCGGGCTCCCCGGGCTCCCCGGGCTCGCCGGGGGGCGTCGTGGTCCCGTCGCCGGGCGTCGTCGGCTCGGTGCCCGGCTCCTCGGTGCCGGGCTCGCCGGTGGTCGGGTCCTCCGGGGACGGCGAGGTCGGATCGGTCGGGTCCGTCGGCGTCGTGTCGTCCGTCGGCGCGTCCGGCGCCGTGGCGAGGTCGTCGTCGGCCTCCTCGTCGCGCGTGACGGGGGAGTCCTGGCCGTCCGCCGTCCGGTCGGCGTCGGGAAGGGGATCCAGCGGGCCGTCGTCCGTGCGCGGCTGGGCGGGGGTCCAGCCGCCGTCGGCGACCGCCGACTCACGGGTGGGCGCGTGGGTGCCGGCGTCCTCGTCGGGCACGTAGAGCGCACCCGGGGCCGGCTGGACGCCGATGTAGTAGCGTCTGAGGCAGTGGTCGGTGACGCCCTGGGAGCCGTCGGTGAAGATGGTCATGCCCGGCGTCCCGCCGTCGGCCTCGGTGGCGCAGCGGGCGATGAAGCGGCCGGGCCGGGGCTGGCCCTCCGTGGTGCTGCTCGCGGTGGTCAGTTCGGACGCCGACGTCTGACCCGGCGCCTCGGAGAGCACGTGTGGCTCCGGCTGAGCGCACGACGCGGCGACCAGCGCAACAGCGCAGCTGGCGAAGAGCACCCGTGATCTCATAACGATAGTGTCTCAGTTCTGTCAAGACCCGGCCACCGGCGGGTGGGCGGGTTCGGCGTCCAGGCCTCACGGCCGGGACTGTCGTCCCGGCCCCGCAGCCTCTTATTCGCACGGCGTGACGAGAGTGTTACCCCCGTTCTCCCGTCGGGAAACGGCCGTGACGGGTGTGGCTAATGTGAAAGTTGTGACGTAATGTGCACCCGTGGCCGTCGTATCGGCGGCCGGGTCCCGCTTCCCCGGACGACAGGTGATCTCATGTTCCAGCGCCGTTCTCTCCGTACCGCTCCCCGTGCCCGTTCGCTGGTCGCCGGTGCCGCCGTGGCGGCGGCCGCCGTGATGGGCGGAGGGGTCGTCGTCGCCGTCACCGCCCCGGGTGCCGTCGTGGCCGACGACCTCCGCCTCACGCAGAACGCCCAGGGGGACGCCGCCCCGGAGATGCGCGTCGGCACGCCGGTCGCGCTGGACCTCGAGCCGGTCGTCGCCGGCGCCGCCGGTGGGGCCGTGCCCGACGGGACCACCGTCACCGTGACGGGCCTGCCCGACGGGCTCACCCAGGACGGCTGGATCATCTCCGGGACGCCCACGCGCGCCGGCACCTACGACCTCCTCGTCACGGTGACCAACGGCCAGGCGACCCGGTCCGAGGCGGTGTCCGTGACCGTCGCCGACGCCGCC
>DUTZ01000189.1 GCA_012841845.1 Actinomycetales bacterium
GCCTCGAGCAGCGGCGTGCGGGCCGGGCGCGGGTCCCGCGGCACGTGCAGCACGATCGGCATCGCGCGGGCGGAACCCCGCTTCTCGGGATCCTCGGCGTAGGCCGGCCCCTCCCGGAGGCGGGCGTGGCACCAGTCCAGCGCCGCGCCCCGCGCCGGGGTCCAGTCCCCGCTCACGCCAGCGGGACCCGCCGATACGTGCCGGCCGCGGTGTCGGCCGCCTCGATCTCGTCGCGGGTGATGCCCAGGACGAAGAGCACGGCGTCGAGGAACGGGGCCGAGAGCGAGGCGTCGGCCACCTCGCGCAGCGCGGGCTTGGCGCAGAACGCGATGCCCAGTCCGGCGGTGGTGAGCATGTCGATGTCGTTGGCGCCGTCGCCCACCGCGACGGTCTGGCTGAGGCGGATGCCGAGTTCGTCGGCGAACTCGCGCAGGTAGCGGGCCTTGGCCTCGCGGTCGACGACCTCGCCGAGGACGCGGCCGGTGAGCCTGCCGTCCACGATCTCCAGGGTGTTGGCGCGCGCGAAGTCCAGGCCCAGTTCCTCGGCGAGCCCGGAGATCACCTGGATGAACCCGCCGGAGACCACGCCGCAGCGGATCCCGAGCCGCTTGAGGGTGCGGATGGTGGTGCGGGCGCCGGGGGTGAGCACGATGCCCGAGGCCACCTCGTCGATCACCGTGGCCGGCAGCCCGGCGAGGGTGGCGACCCGCTCGTGGAGGGACTGGGCGAAGTCGATCTCGCCGCGCATCGCCCGCTCGGTGACCGCGCGGACCTCCTCCTCCTTGCCGGCGTGGGCGGCGAGCATCTCGATGACCTCGCCCTGGACGAGAGTGGAGTCCACGTCGAACACGACCAGCCGCTTGGCGCGGCGGGCCAGGCCGGCCCGGTCCACGGAGATGTCCACCCCGTGCTCGTCGGAGAGCGGCGCGAGCGCCTCCCGCAGGCGGGTGTCGTCGGCGGCGTCGCGGCCGGCCGTGGAGACGAGGAGTTCGAGGCCGGTGACGGGGTAGTCGGCGATCCCCCGGATGGAGTCGATGTTGGCGCCGATGCCGGCGAGGGCCCCGGCCACCGCGGAGAACGCCGCGGCGGTGACGGCGCTGCCGAGCAGCACCACGGCGTGCGTAGACGGGGCCGGCGGGGGCGCGAGGTCGTCGAATTGCACGTCGAGCTGCATCCCGAGGTCGGTGACCTGCTCGGTGAGTTCCCGCACGAGCGTGACCGCGTCGGCGTCCTCGCCGACCCGCACCATGAGCCCCAGCGAGAGGTGGCCGTTGACCACGACCTGTTCGACGTCCACGAGGTCCGCGCCGTGGTCGGCGAGTGTGGACATGACCCGCGCGGTGACGCCGGGTCGGTCGGGGCCGGTGACGGTGAGGAGGGCCGGGGTGCCGGGGGTGCTCACATGTGCTCCTGACGGGTGCGCGCGGGGAGGGATCGGTCGGTGGACATGCGAAACCCCGCCGGTGGGAGAGCTTACCGGCGGGGTTTCGCTGTGCTGGCCCGTGGGTGAGTACGGGCCGCGGGGTCAGCTCCGCTGCGGGGTCGGACCGCGGTCCGCCACGTCCTTGGCCGTGTCCGGGCTCTTGGCCTTGGCGCGGCCGCCGACGTGGGCCTCGGCCCGCATCCGCTCGCTCATGTGCGGGTAGTGCAGCTCGAACGCGGGACGCTCGGAGCGGATCCGCGGCAGCGTCACGAAGTTGTGGCGCGGCGGCGGGCAGGACGTGGCCCACTCGAGGGAGTTGCCCGCTCCCCACGGATCGTCCACGGTGACGATCTCGCCGTAGCGCCAGCTCTTGATGACGTTCCAGATGAACGGCAGCATCGCGATGCCGAGGATGAACGAGCCGACGGTCGAGATCTGGTTGAGGACGGTGAAGCTGTCCGACTCCAGATAGTCGGCGTAGCGGCGCGCCATGCCCTGGTTACCCAGCCAGTGCTGGACGAGGAACGTGGCGTGGAAGCCGATGAACATGAGCCAGAAGTGCCAGTGGCCCAGCTTCTCGTCGAGCATCCGGCCCGTCATCTTGGGGAACCAGAAGTACACGCCGGCGAACGTGGCGAACACGATCGTGCCGAAGAGCGTGTAGTGGAAGTGCGCGACGATGAAGTAGGTGTCCGAGATGTGGAAGTCGATCGGCGCCGAGGCCATCATGATGCCGGTCAGGCCACCGAAGAGGAAGGTGACGATGAAGCCGAGAGCGAAGACCATCGGCGTCTCGAACGTCATCTTCCCGCGCCACATCGTGCCGATCCAGTTGAAGAACTTCACGCCGGTCGGGACGGCGATGAGGAACGTCATGAAGGAGAAGAACGGCAGCAGGACGGCGCCCGTGACGAACATGTGGTGCGCCCACACGGCCATGGACAGCGCGGCGATGGCCAGGGTCGCGAAGACCAGGCCGGCGTAGCCGAACAGCGGCTTGCGCGAGAACACCGGGAAGACCTCGGAGACGATGCCGAAGAACGGCAGCGCGAGGACGTACACCTCGGGGTGTCCGAAGAACCAGAACAGGTGCTGCCACAGGATCGCTCCGCCGTTGGCCGAGTCGTAGATCCGACCGCCGAAGGTGCGGTCATAGAAGACACCCATCGCGGCGGCGGTGAGCAGCGGGAAGATCATGAGGATGAGGACCGACGCCACGAGGATGTTCCACGTGAAGATCGGCATCCGGAACATGGTCATGCCCGGGGCGCGGAGGCAGACGATGGTGGTGATGAAGTTGACGCCACCGAGGATGGTGCCGATACCACCGATGCCGACGCCGAGGATCCACAGGTCCGCGCCGACGTACGGCGAGTACTCCGCGCTGGCCAGCGGCATGTACATGGTCCAGCCGAAGGCCGCGGCGCCACCCGGGGTGAGGAAGCCCGAGAGCATGAGCGTGCCACCGACCGCGAACAGCCAGAAGCCGAAGGCGTTGAGGCGCGGGAACGCGACGTCCGGGGCACCGATCTGCAGCGGCATGACGAAGTTCGCGAAGCCGACGACGATCGGCGTGCCGTAGAGCAGCAGCATCACCGTGCCGTGCATGGTGAACAGCTGGTTGAACTGCTCGTTCGACAGGAACTGCATACCCGGCAGGAAGAGCTCCGCGCGGATGAGCAGCGCCATGAGGCCGCCGATGAAGAAGAAGATGAAGCACGTGACGATGTACATGATGCCGAGCATCTTGTGGTCCGTCGTCGTGAGCATCTTCCACACGAACGAGCCCGGCCGGGCGCTGCCCGTGGGCTCACCCGGCGGGTGATCGAGGTCGTGGACCGGCTTGGGTGCCACTGCGGTCATAAGGGGTCCTCCAAAACGCCTCACCCGACGTCGGGGGTCGAACCACCGACCCCACGTCGAACGCAAAGGAATAGTGCGTGACCGCAATCCTAGCCCTCTGCTGAGAAGTTGGACCACCCACCCCGCCGAACTTCCCCGAGGTGGAGCGAGCCCGACCACGACCGACGCGTCGATGCCGGTCCCCGGACCGCATCTCCTAGGCTCGACGCCATGACCGACACCGCGCCGCCCCGCCGCCGCCACCCTGTCCGGGGGTACCTCCGCGCCCCCGCGCGGCTCGCGGTGCCGGTGGTGGCCGGGCTGACGCTCGCCGGGTGCGGCCCCTCCCCCGTCGACATGGTCGAGCACCCCATCACGTCCACCCCGTCGCGGATGGCCGGAGAGCGGCTCCAGCGGGCGGCCGTCCCCGAGGAGTCGTGCGCCCCGGCCCCCGTCGCGCCCGAGGTCGACGGCGCGGGCGACCGCACGGTCGATTCGGCGGGGCCCGGCCCGGACCGGGTCGAGGTCCCGCGGTCGCCCGAGCGGATCCTCGCCCTGGGGGCCGGCGCCGTGGACGTGGCCTGCGCGCTGGGACTGCAGGACCTCGTCGTCGGCACCTCCGGGTTGCCGCGCGACGCCGACGCCTACCTCCCCCGCCCCCTCGTGGAGCTCCCCACGCTCGACCCCGCGTCGGAGGACGCGGCCGGGGACGCGCGGGAGTTGCGGCCGGACCTCATCGTGCTGGCGGACCCCGGCGACCTCGACCCGGCCGTGGTCGACGCGCTCGGCGACGTGGCCCCGACCGTGGTCTACGACGCCGACGTCCTGAACTGGGCCGACGCCACCGAGGCCGTGGCCGACGCCTACGGGCGGCCGCGCGCCGGTGGCGAGCTCCTGCTCGACGTCATCACCCTCGCCGAGGCCACCGCCGAGCGGACCACCCCGTCCGACACGCGGGTGTCGCTGCTGTCGGTCGAGGGCGACGAGGCCACGGTGCAGCGGCCCGACACCCTGGGCTCGCTCATGCTCGAGGCCGTGGGGGCGCAGCGGCCGCCCGGGCAACGGACCCGTGACGGCGAGGGGCTGCCCCCGCTGCCGGAGTCGCCGCTCGCGGGCGACGAGCTCGACGGCGACGTGATCTTCGTCGTCGTGGGCGGTGACCCGGGCGCCGAGGAGCGTGCCCGCGCCGCGTTCGCCGACGACCGGTTCCAGGACCTCGGCGCCGTGGGCGCGCGCCGGATCTTCGTGGTGGACCGCGCCGTGTGGGAGGGCGCCGGCCCGGTCGCGGCCCGGTCCGTGCTGGGCGACATCGGCGGCTCCATCAACGGCCTCGCCCCCGACGGATAGGGGTCCGTCGGGGGCGAGCGGGGCCGCGGCCGGGCCGGAGGGCCGGGTCAGGACGCCGGGGTCAGAAGTCCCAGTCCTCGTCCTCGGTGGCCACGGCCTTGCCCATGACGTACGAGCTGCCCGAGCCGGAGAAGAAGTCGTGGTTCTCGTCGGCGTTGGGGCTCAGCGCGGAGAGGATGGCCGGGTCGACGTTGGTGTCGTCCTTGGGGAACATCGCCTCGTAGCCGAGGTTCATGAGC
>DUTZ01000190.1 GCA_012841845.1 Actinomycetales bacterium
GCTCGAGCGCTACGTCCGCGGCCCCCGCGAGGCCGGCGCCCGCCGCGCACTGCCGGCCCTGCTCGCCAACTACCTCGGCGGGGTGGGCGGCTACATGGCGGTGCTGTTCCTCGTCTTTATCGAACACCACGCCGGCGAGCTCGAGCTCTTCGCCGACCCCGGCCCCGAGGAGACCGCCGACCAGTACTACGAGCGCCAGATCCGGGCGACCCGGAACTTCCTGCCCAGCCCCGAGCTCGACGCCTACATCGAGCGGGTGCTCGCCGAGGAGGTGCCGTTCGAGGACCGCCCCGACGTGCGCATCTTCTACGGCGGCCTCGACACGCACGTCGAGCACCACCTCTTCCCCGACCTGCCGCCGTCCATGCAGCGCCGCATCGCGCCCGAGGTGCGGCGGATCGCGCGGCGGCACGGGCTGCCGTACCACGAGACGCCGCTGCTCGACACGGTGCCGCTCATCGCCCGGACCCTCACCGCACTGTCCGCCCCGATCGGCGAACGCGAGCGCGGCCGGCCGTGGCGGCTGCTCGCCCGGCCCGGGGAACTCGGGCGCCGGCTCGCACACGGGCTCGCCTACCGGACGCTCCCGGAGTCGCCGTACTTCGCCAAGCCCCGCTTCCACGACGTCCCCGCCCGGGTCGTCTCGGCCACCCCGGTCGCCGGCGGGCAGGCGCTGTCGGTCCGCATCGCCCGGCCGCGGGGCTGGGACGGGGTCCGGTGGGAGGCCGGCGCGTACCTCTCGGTGCGGGTGGAGGTCGACGGCGAGGTCCTCGTCCGCCAGTACAGCGTCGTCCACGAGGGCCGGCCGACCGGCGTCCCCGACGCCGAGGCCGACGGCACCGACGCCGACGCCATGGAGATCTGCATCAAGCGGGTGGACGGCGGTCGCGTCTCCCACCGCCTCAACGACACCCTTCGGGCCGGGCGGTACCTCACGCTGGTGGGGCCGCCCACCTCGTCCGGCGACTTCGCGATGGTCACCCCGCCGGCGCGGTCGCTGTTCGTGGCCGGAGGCGTGGGCATCACCCCGATCATCGCGCTGCTGCGGCGGCTGACCCGCGAGGCGCCGGGCTCGGACGCCGTGGTGGTCTACGCCAACCGGGACGAGGACTCGGTGATCTTCGAGGCCGAGCTGCGCGATCTCGCCGACCGCGCCGGCGTCCGCCTGCACCTCTACACCGATAGCGCCGCCACCCGCGAGGGCTTCACCACGGGCCGGCTCTCGGCCGAGGTGCTGCGCCAACTCGTCCCCGACGCCGCCGAGCGCGAGACCTACGTGTGCGCGCCGCCGGCGCTCATCGACGGCACCCGCGAGTGGCTGCGCGCGATGGGCCAGCCCGGGGCACGCTTCCACGCCGAGTCCTTCTCCCCGCCGGAGGTGGAGCGGCCCGTCGACGACGGCAGCCGCTACACGATCCGCTTCCGCCGCAGCGGCACGAGGGTGGAGGTCGACGGCGCCACCACCCTGCTCGAGGCCGCGAACCAGGCGGGGCTGCGCGTGCCCACCGGCTGCGAGCGGGGCCTGTGTCGCACGTGCGTCACGCCCAAGCTCGACGGCACCACGCACTGGGAGTCCGACGGCCCCGAGCTCGACCGCGTGACCGTGTGCAACAGCATGGCGACCTCGGACATCGACCTGGATCTGTGAGCCGGGGCGGCGGCTGGATCCCGCGGATCCACACGCCCCAGGCGCAGCCACACGGGAAATTCCGCGTGTGAATGCGAACCACGCGTGTGGTTGCCAGGGTGCGCGGTCACGCCCATGATGCCGGGCATGGACCTCACACTGTTCTGGGACGGCTGGGAGCCGATCGTCCACTCGGCGGTCATGGTGATCTGCGGATTCCTCGCGCTGGTGCTCATCCTGCGCGTGTCCGGGCCGCGGACCATGGCCAAGATGACCCCGCTCGACTTCATCGTGGCGGTGACCATCGGCTCGGCGTTCGGCCGCACGCTCACCGCGACCGACGTGCCGGTGGCGCAGACGATCGTCGTGGTGGCCACGCTCGTGGGCCTGCAGTGGGCCTTTGCCGCCGTGCGCGCCCGGTCCCGCCGGGCGCGCGCCCTCCTCGACAACCCGCCCGTGCTGCTCTATTACCGGGGCGAACTGCAGGACCGCGCGCTGCGGAGCCACCGGCTGCTCGAGGAGGACGTCCACACCGCGGCCCGGCAGGCGGGTAAGGGCTCGCTCGCCGGGGTGGCGGCGGTGATCCTCCAGCAGGACGGGACGCTGGGGGTGATCGGCGACGA
>DUTZ01000191.1 GCA_012841845.1 Actinomycetales bacterium
GCCGATCGTGCCCGACGACTCCGAGCACACCAGCCTGCTGCGCCGGGTCGTGCCCGCCCACCGCGAGCCGGAGGGTCCGCAGCTGCTCGGCCGGACGCCCGACTACACCGCGCGGCTGCTCTCCGACCGGGACGGCGTCGTGCCCCGGCTGCCGGTCGAGGACGCCCGGCCGACGCCCGAGGGGGTCGCCGCCGAGGAGTTCGCCGACCGCACGCCCCGCCGGTACAGCCGCTGGCTCGCCGAGCAGGGGGTGCTGGCCGACCGCTCGCACGAGGCGGCCCACGACCCCGAGCCGTTCGACCTCGCCCTCCAGCCGGTGCGGCTGCCCGCCGACCGGTCGGCGCTGCTCTCGGCCATGGCCATGGCGGAGACCGGCGGCCTGGTGTCCCAGTGGTACCGCAGCATCCTCGGCCCGGACGGCTACGCGGACGAGAAGGTCACGCTCGGCGAGGTGCGCCACGCCCGCACGGTCATCCGGGTGCGCCACCCGCACACGGGCCGCCCGGTGGGGATCGGCACGATCGAGTTCAGCGAGTGCGAGGCGATCGCGCACCTCGACAGCCGTGGAGAGGACACGTCGACCTTCGACGTGGGCTACGGCATCGCCGTGGGCTCCAACGAGCGCAAGGCCATCGCGATGGCCGAGCTCGACCTCGGCTGCCACCGCGCCGGGGACACGCCGGAGGGCCACGCCCTGCAGCAGATCCTCATGCTGACCTCGGACGGGCTGGCCTCCAACGGCTTCCTGGAACACCTCAAGCTGCCCCACTACGTGACGTTCCGGTCGATGCTCGACCGGGCCGCCGCCGCCGGCGAGATCGCCAACGGAGGAGAACGATGAGCACCGCCATGCACCCCACGACCCGGGGGGTCGCCGCGATCGCGGACGAGCTGGCCCCCGAGACCGGCCGGCCCGTCGTCCTGGACGAGCAGGGCAAGCGGGAGGTGCGCCGCGCCTGCCTGTCCGGGGTGTGCATCCCCGGCCACCAGATCCCCTTCGGCTCGCGCGAGATGCCCGTGGCCCGCGGCTGGGGCTCCGGCGGCCTGCAGGTGACGGTGGCGCTCGCGGGGCCCGAGGACACGGTCAAGGTCATCGACCAGGGCGACGACGAGGGCGTCAACGCCGTCAACCTCCGCCGCCTCATCCGGGGCTCGTTGGGCTGCTCGGGCACCACCGACGCCCGGGAGGCCACCATCATCCAGTCCCGGCACCGCGTCCCGGAGGAGCGGCTGCGCCCCGACCAGATCGTCGTGCTCCAGGTCCCCGTCTCGGAGCCGCTGCGGCCGGTGGAGAAGTCGGTCACCGAGTGCCGCCGCATGCACGGGGACGGCGACTACTCCAAGACGTGGGTCGCCATGTACGAGGACCTCGTGACGGGCGGGGTGATCACCGCGGCCGCCGGGTACCCGGTGCTGATCCACGACCGGCACCTCATGGCGCCGAGCCCGATCCCGCGCTGGGACGTGCCCCGGTTCGGCCGCGAGCACCTGACCCTGCTCAGCCACGGCCGCGACAAGAAGATCTACGCCGTGCCGCCGCACACGCGGATCGAGCCGATCACCTTCACGGACGTGCCGTTCGAGGTGGAGTACGACACCGACCAGGTGTGCGTGCGGTGCGGGTCCCGCGACACCTACCAGGTGGCCACCCGGGAGGGCGACTGGGTGTGCTCGGACACGGACTGGTGCGCACGGGTGCTCGACGGCGACGTGGACCGCGACGACCAGCTCGCCGTCGCACCCCGGGCCTACTACCCGGACCCGGTGGTGCGGGCGCGGGCCGTGGGCACCGAGCTGCGCGGCCGGGCGGACCTCGAGCCCGGCGGCCGCCGCGCCGTCACGGCCACCGGCACGGAGTGGGCGCTCAAGGTCTCCGGCCTGGGCCGCACCTACCCGGCGCGGCGCGGCAGCAGCGCCGTCCGCGCGGCGGTGGACGTCTCGTTCGACGTCGCCCCCGGCGAGGCCCTGGGCATCATCGGCGAGTCCGGCTCCGGCAAGTCCACCGTGTTCCGCTGCGTCATCGGCGAGGAGCCGGCCGACACCGGATCGGTCCGCCTCGCGGCGGTCGGCGACGGCGAGGTCGAGGTGCTCGACCTCGACGCGGGCGCCCGCCGGGCCCTGCGGGTGTCCACCCTCGCCGTCGTCCACCAGGACCCCGCGGCCGGGCTGGACCTGCGGATCAGCGCCGGCGGCAACATCGCCGAGCGGCTCACCGCCGCCGGCTGGCGGTCCTACGCGGACATCCGCCGCCGCGCCGCCGCGCTGCTCGACCGCGTCGAGGTGCCGCTGGGGCGGATGGACGACGTGGTGGGCCAGTTCTCGGGCGGCATGCGCCAGCGGGTCCAGATCGCCAAGGCGCTCGCCGCGGACCCCGAGGTCCTGCTGCTCGACGAGCCGACCACCGGGCTCGACGCCTCGGTCGCCGCCGGGGTGCTGGACCTGCTCGCCGAGCTCATCGCCGAGCGCGACGTGGCCGTGGCCGTGGTGAGCCACGACTTCGGCGTGATCTCGGCGCTCACCGATCGCGCCCTGGTGATGCAGCGCGGCCACGTCGTGGAGACGGGCCTGACCGACCAGCTGCTCGCCGACCCGCACCACCCGTACACGCAGCGGCTCGTGGCCGCGGCCCGGTCCTAGGAGGGACCATGACGACGACATTCCGGGACCGGCCGGGTCACCCGCCGCGGCTCACCGTGACCGACCTGACCAAGTCCTTCGTCCTGCACGCTATCGACGCCCGCCGCATCCCCAGCCTCGAGGGCGTCTCCCTGCAGGTGGGCGCCGACGAGCACGTGGCCCTGGCCGGCTCGTCCGGCGCCGGCAAGTCGAGCCTGCTGCGCTGCGTCTACCGCACCTACCTGCCGGACTCCGGCCGGGTGGTGCTGCACCGCGGGACGGCGGAGGAGCCGGACGACGTCGAGCTCACCGCGCTCGACGACCGGTCCATGGCCCGGCTGCGCGGCCTCGACATCGGCTACGTCTCGCAGTTCCTCCACGCCCCGCCCCGCACGGGCCCGCGCGACGTGGTGTGCGCGGCCGCGCTGCGCCGGGGCCTGGACCGCACCGAGGCGGAGGAGGCCTCGGCCCACGCCCTGCGGGCCCTGGGCATCGACGAGACCCTGTGGGACGTGGACTGCGCCGTGCTCTCCGGCGGCGAGCGCCAGCGCATCAACCTCGCCGCCGGCACCGTGCACCCGCCGCGGCTGCTCCTGCTCGACGAGCCGGTCTCCGCGCTCGACCCCGCCAACCGCGAGCGCGCCCTGCAGCACGTGGAGCGGCTTCGCAGCCACGACGTGGCGATCCTCGCCGTCTACCACGACATGGAGGTGATCCGCCGCCTCGCCGACCGGGTGGTGGTGCTCGCCGGCGGCGTCGTGGTGGCCGACGGCGACCCGGCCGACGTGCTCGCCGGCGGCCACCCGGCGCTCGCCTCGGCCGGCGCGGAGGTGATCGCATGAGCCGCGCGTTCGGTGCCGCGACGCTCGACCCCGAGGTGGTGGTGGCGCACGCCCCGGAGTCGGGGTGGCCACTCGGCCGCGCGCTGTCCGACTACGTCCTGGGCGACGTCCGGGCGGTGCTGCCCGATCGGGTGCTGGACCGGGCGCGGATCGTGGTCGAGGGCGGCCGGATCACCGCCGTCGAGCCGCACCCCGGCGGCTTCCGCGCCGACCTCGACGGGCGCGGGATGCTCGCGCTGCCCGGGCTCGTCGACTGCCACTCCGACGCCCTGGAGATCGAGCGGCTGCCCCGGCCCACCGCGCCGCTGCCGTGGGACTTCGCGATCGCCTCGTTCGAGGCCAAGCTCCGCGCCGCCGGGGTCACGACGATCTTCCACGGCGCCGGCTTCCGCACCAAGCAGGTGCGCGGCGGCGAGGGACCCATCGAGCACGCCCTCCACCTGTGCGAGGTGGTGGACGCCCAGCCGGACACCGCCGTCGACCACCGGGTGCTGCACCGGCTCGACCTGTACACCCTCGAGGGCAAGGACGCGCTCGCCGCGCGCCTGGACGCCCTCGCCGCGCAGGCGTCCGCGCACGCGGGCGGGGAGCCGGCCGCGCCGCCGCCGCTGGTCTCCCACGAGGACCACACCCCGGGCCGCGGCCAGTACGCCGACCCCGAGTACCTGGTGGCCTACATGATGGGCGCCGACGGCCGCACCCGCGCCGAGGCCGAGGCGCTCGTCGAGGAGATGCGGCGCGAGGCCGAGGAGGCCGAGCCGGTCCGGCGGGAGATCCTCGACTGGGTGACCCGCGCCTCCCTCGAGGGCCGCATCCGGCTGCTCGGCCACGACCCGGACAGCGCGGAGGCGATCGACGAGCTGGCCACCCGCGGCGTGCAGGTCGCCGAGTTCCCCACCACGCTCGAGGCCGCCGAGCGGGCCACCGAGCTGGGGATGCTCACCGTGGCCGGCGCCCCCAACCTCATGCGCGGCGGGTCCCACAGCGGGAACGTCTCGGCGGTCGAGCTCGCCTCGCGGGGGCTGCTCGACGCGCTCGCCTCCGACTACATGCCGTCGGCGCTGCTGGGTGCGACCCGCGACGCCGCGCGGCTCGTCGGCCTGCCCGCCGCGGTGGGCTTCGTGACCTCCGGCCCGGCGCGGGTGGCCGGCCTGGAGGACCGCGGCGCACTGGTGCCCGGCAAGCGTGCCGACCTGGTGATCGTGGACGACTCCCGCGGGCCGTGGCTGCGGCCGGTGGAGACGCTCACCGCGGTCAGCACTCGTTGATGCCCACCCACTCCGAGACGCCGTCGGTGAACCGCTGACGCTTCCAGACGGGCACGCCGTGCTTGATCCGGTGGATGAGGTCGGAGCAGGCGGCGAAGGCGGCGTCGCGGTGCGGCGCCACGGCCACCACGACCACGGCGACCTCGCCCACCGCGAGCGTGCCCACCCGGTGCGCCACGCCCACGCGCACGCTGCGCATCGGGTCGAGCGGCTCGCCGTCCTCGGTCTTGGGGGCGGTGTGCTCGTGCGCCACCAGGTCGCACAGCCGCGCCAGGGTCTCGGGGGCGGTGGGGTGCGCGGAGTACTCGATCTCGAGCACCTCGCGGCCGGCGTCGTGGTTCCGCACCACGCCGGAGAAGGTGACGACGGCGCCGTCGGACGGGGTCCAGACGGCCTCCTCCACCTCGCGCGGGTCGATCACGGCGTCGTCGATCCGGGCGAGGGCGCACAGGGTGGGCATGGGCTGGTCCTCCGTTCCGGCCGGTCCCGGGAGGGCGGGCCGGCCGGTCAGTGGCCGCCGCCTCGGGCGTGCACGTCGAGCAGGTGGTCCAGGAGGTCGTCGAGGACCGACAGGCCGTCGCGGACGCCGCCCGTGGATCCCGGGAGGTTCACCACCAGGGTACGTCCGGCGAAGCCCACGAGGCCCCTGCTCATGGCGGCCATCGGTGTGACGCTCGCCCCTCTCGCGCGCATCGCCTCGGCCACCCCCGGCAGCTCCAGGGTGAGGTGCGGCGCGGTGGCCTCGGGGGTGCGGTCGTCGGGCGCGACTCCGGTGCCGCCGGTGGTGACGAGGACGGTGGGCGCGCGCCGGACCTGCTCGGCGACCGCGACGGCGACGTCTGCGTCCGCCACCACGTGCACCTCGACGGGGCCGAACCCGCGCTCCAGGAGCCACGCCTCGATCTCGGGACCCGTGGCGTCCTCCCGCCGGCCGTGCGCGGCCGCGGTGGAGGAGACCAGGACGACCCCGCTGCGGGCCGCCGGGTCGTGGGCGGTGACGGCGACGTCGTCGTCACCCCCCTCCCGCGTCCAGTCGCCGAGCTTGCCCCCGGACTTGGCCGCGAGCCGGACCCCGTCCATCGTGGCGAGCGGGTCCACGGCCTTGACCATGTCGTGCAGCGTCAGCCCGGCCACGCTCACGGCGGTGAGCGCCTCCATCTCCACGCCCGTCCGCCCGGTGGTCGTGGCGGTGGCGGAGACGTGGATCGCGCCGGCGGGCTCGTCGAGCTCGAAGTGCACCTTGACCGAGTTGAGCGGGATCTGGTGGCACAGCGGGATGAGTTCGCTGGTGCGCTTGGCCGCGCCGATCCCGGCCAGCCGCGCCGTCGCCAGCACGTCGGCCTTGCCCAGCTCGTCGCCGGCGACCCGGCGCACCACGTCGGGGCGGGTGCGGAAGACGCCCTCCGCGGTGGCGGTGCGGGTGGTGACGGCCTTGTCGCCCACGTCGACCATGCGGACGCGGCCCTCGGCGTCGAGGTGGGTGAGCTGCTGGTCCTGCCGCGGTCCGGGCTGCGCGTCGGTCATGGGGCACACGGTAGTCGGCGGGCCGGACCCGGGCGTGGGCCATGCTGGGGGCATGACCCTCTTCGAGACCCTCAAGGACCGCTGCCGCCCCGAGTGGGAGTCCTACACCCGCCACGAGTTCGTCCAGCAGCTCGGCGCGGGCACGCTGCCGCTGCCGGTGTTCCAGGACTACCTGGTGCAGGACTACCACTTCCTCGTCCAGTTCGCGCGCGCCAACGCCCTGGCCGCGTTCAAGAGCCGCACCCTCGCCGACCTGCGGGCCGCCCACGCCGCCACGGGTGCGATCCTCGCCGAGACCGAGCTGCACCTGCGCCTCACCGAGCGGTGGGGCATCCCGCGCGCCGAGCTCGACGCCGCCCCGGAGAAGCAGGCCACCGTCGCCTACACGCGCTACGTCCTCGACAGCGGGATGGTCGGCGACCTCCTCGACCTGCACGTCGCGCTCGCGCCGTGCACGATCGGCTACGCCGAGATCGGGGCCGAGCTGGCGCCGCGGCTCGACGACCCGGCCGCCCACTCCGACGCCGGCGACCACCCGTACCGGGACTGGATCGAGGAGTACTCCGGCGAGGCGTTCACCGCGGCGGCGCGCGCGTCGATCGCCCAGCTCGACGCCCTGGCCGCGGGCGGGCTCACCGACCGCCGCCTGGACGAGCTCACCGAGGTCTTCCGCACGGCCTCGCGCCTCGAGGCCGACTTCTGGCAGCAGGCGCTCGACGCCGCAC
>DUTZ01000192.1 GCA_012841845.1 Actinomycetales bacterium
CGAACTCGGAGCCGCCGGTGGAGAACTGGATGATGCCGTCGGAACCGGCGTCGGCGAAGCCCTTGATGGCCGCGTTGATGGTCTCCGAGGAGGTGCAGTTGATGGCCGGGAAGGCGTAGCCCTCCTTTTTGGCCCGGTCGAGCATCTCGCGGTACTGCTCAGGGGTGGCGATGGGCATTGCTGATCCTCCAGAGGTCGGCGCTGAACGTCGAGTCCATCCTACGAGGTCCGGCAGGGCCGTGGGCGGGCACGGCGACGGAGTGACCCCGCGCTCCCGACCCCGCCCCGACTGGCGGACACCAGGTACGCCTCGGAGTGGGTTCGGTGCACCTCACCTCCGCCGGCCGGGAAGGGGGACGGGGTCAGCGGGCGAGGCCGAGACCCGGAACCGATGACGGCAAGGTGGCCATCTCGCCGTCGGTGAGCAGCGCCCCGCGGAGCGCGGACCGCACCCCCGCGTGGTCCAGCCCCACGCCGATGAGCACCAGCTCCTGGCCCGGCCGGATCTGCGGGATGTGGGCCCACGGCTGCGCCGGGTGGAGGTCGTAGTTCGGGCCGGCCTGGGACCACACCACCGCCTGGTGCGGGTGCGAGGCGAGCCAGCAGTAGCCCTTGGAACGCAGCAGCCCGCGGGTCGAGCGGACGGCCGCCTCGAGCCGGGCGAGGTCGAACGGCCGGCCCGCGCGGAACACGGTCGAGGAGATCCCGTACTCCTCGGTCTCGGGGGTGTGCGGGTTCGCCAGCTCGTCGGCGTAACCGGCGGTCGCGGCGGCCGCCTCGGGGTCGAACAGCCCGGTGTCGACCACCTCGTCGAGCCCGATCCGGCCGTGTTCCAGGCGGTGGACCCGGGCGCGCGGGTTGAGGGCGTGGATCATCTGCTCGGTCGCCCCGGCGAGCTGGTCGGTGACGAGGTCCGCCTTGGAGACCAGGACGAGGTCGGCGAACTCGACCTGGTCCACGAGCAGGTCGGCGACGGTCCGCTCGTCGCCCTCTCCCGCGGCCATGTCCAGCTCTTCGAGCCGGTCGCCGCGCGCCACGGCGCCGAGGAAGGTGGCGGCGTCCACCACGGTGACCATGGTGTCGAGCCGCGCGAGCGAGTCCAGGCGGAAGCCGTCCTCGAACTCCCACTCGAAGGTCGCCGCGACGGGCATCGGCTCGGAGATCCCGGTGGACTCGATGACGATCGCGTCGAACTGCCCCGTCCGCGCGAGCCGCGCCACGGATTCGACCAGGTCCTCGCGCAGCGTGCAGCAGATGCAGCCGTTGGTGAGCTCGACGAGCTTCTCCTCCCCGCGCTCGAGGTGCCCCTCCCCGGCGACGAGCGCGGCGTCGACGTTGATCTCCGACATGTCGTTGACGATCACCGCGATCCGCCGGCCCTCGCGGTTGGCGAGCAGGTGGTTGACCATCGTGGTCTTGCCGGCCCCCAGAAAGCCGGACAGGACGGTGACGGGGATACGGGTGTCGGCGGCAGCAGAGCCGGTGTGTGAATCCATCATGCGCTTAATGGTAACCATTTCCATTAAGCGCGGCGACGTCAGCCTCCGTCGGGCGCGGGCGCGGCGTGCTCGCGGATCCAGGCGTGCATGGCGATGCCGGCCGCGACGCCGGCGTTGATCGAGCGCGTGGAACCGTACTGCGCGATCGACACGGTGCGGGCGGCGGCCCGGCGGGCGTCGTCGCTCAC
>DUTZ01000193.1 GCA_012841845.1 Actinomycetales bacterium
CGCCTGACGGCGGCGGCGTGGGCGTTCGAGCTGAAGTGGGACGGCTACCGGGCGCTGGTCGGCGTGGTGGGCGGCGAGGTGCGGATCACCAGCCGGGGCGGGCACGACCTCACCGACCGCGTCCCGGGTCTGGAGGCGCTGCCCGGGGAGCTGGGTGTGGACGCGGTCCTGGACGCCGAGCTCGTGGCGCTGGGCGAGGACGGGCGCGCGCGGTTCGGCGCGCTCGCCGCGCGGGAGGCCGGGGGAGAGGACGTGCCGGTCTCGCTGGTGGTCTTTGACGCCCTCTGGGTGGACGGCACCAGTCTGCTGCGCACGCGGTGGGAGCGCCGCCGAGAGGTTCTGGACGAGCTCGCGCCCCGGCTGCGGCGGCTGGACCCGGTGATCGTCCCGGAGGTGCTCGAGGCGGACTCGGGCGCGGAGGCGCTCGACCTGGCGCGCGAGCAGGGCGCCGAGGGGGTGGTGGCCAAGAAGCGCGACTCGAGCTACCGGCCCGGCCGGCGCACGACGGGCTGGGTCAAGGAGAAGTTCTGGACGTCCACCGAGGTGGTGGTGGGCGGCTGGCGGCCCGGCCGGTCCGGCTCGCGTGGGCTGGGGTCGCTGCTCGTCGGGGTGCCCGACGGCGACCGGCTGGCCTACCTCGGTCGGGTGGGCTCGGGCCTGACCGGCGCGGTGGCCGACGAGCTGGCCGACGAGCTCGACGGACTGGCACGCAAGCGCTCGCCCTTCCGGGGCGAGCTGGGCCGGGACGTCACCCGCGACGCCCGCTGGGTGCTGCCGCGGATCGTGGTGGAGGTGCGGCACCACGGACTCACCGACCACGGCCACCTGAGGCACCCGAGCCTGCGCGGGATCCGGCGGGACAAGCTTCCCGGCGACCTCACGACCGGGTCGTGACTCCGCTGGCGGCACAGGGGGAGTGAAACGCAATGGTGTCTCGTGTAACACTTCGGTCCCCGCGCGCAATGAAGGGGTGCGCCCCCGTTCCTGCGGGGCGGGGGTTGCCAGTGCCGCCGCCGGGGGTGGACCCCCATCCGGCCCGGCCTCGCAGTGCGGCGCCGACGGTGATGGGCATGTCCAGCACCACTGTCAGGGCCCCGGTCGGGGCGCGAGCCCTGGCCGGGGCCCGGCCGTCGACGCCGCCGGTAAACCCTGTGTCATGTCACGATTCGGCGACACCGTGTCGCTGACACTTGTCGAACTGGTGTGGCGACCCTATATTGGAGCGCAGTCGGTCGGAACATGACTTCCCCCTCATGTTGTTGCCGGCTCCGCCGAGGGGCGGTGCGCGGAAGGAGAGACCGCGCAGCCGCACCCCGCGATACGGATCGCCGGCGGCCGCACCCCCCCTAGCGGCCGCCGGCGACCATTCGTTTCGGCTCTTCTCGGCCGGTCAGGCGGACGCGTCGGTGCTCGTGCCGCCGTCGTTGCTCTCGAAGTGCTTCCACTCGCCGTCGGCCTCCACCTGCATGGCGTAGCCCAGGGCGTCGTCGGGGACCTCGACGGTCTTGAACCAGTCGTAGGCCGCGGTGGCGTCCGCGAACTCCTTCTCGTCGATCACGTTCTGCTCCGGATCGATCACGCGGTAGCGGGCCATGGTGCGCTCCTCTCGTCGTCGGGGTACTGCTGTGCCCCAGGGTGAGTGCTGCTGTGGCACAGCGCATCCGGTCGACACCGCCGGGCGGTGGCCACCGCGACCGCCGTGATCGAGCGGAGGCCCTCGGCGGGAAGGCGGCGTACGGTCGGTGGCGTCCGGGCCGAGCGACCTGCGGCCCTCGCCGTCGTCCCAAGGAGGCCCACCGTGACCACCGAACCGTCCACCGACTCCCCGCTCGTCGACCCCACGACCAAGTACGAGGTCGAGATCCCGGTGCAGTCGCAGCCCGTGCCCGGGCTCGCCTCCGAGATGGTGCCGCCCGCGGACCACGGTGAGGGCTCGTACGTGGGCCACGGCCGGCTGCGGGGGCGGCGGGCCCTGATCACCGGCGGCGACTCCGGGATCGGTCGCGCCGTGGCGATCGCCTACGCGCGCGAGGGCGCCGACGTGGCGATCGGTTACCTGCCCGAGGAGCAGTCCGACGCCGACGAGGTGGCGCAGCTCGTCCGGGACGCGGGCCGCGTGTGCATCCAGCTCCCGGGCGACGTGGGTGACGAAGAGGTGGCGCGGTCGCTGGTCCGCGATGCGGTCGCCGGGCTGGGCGGCCTGGACGTCCTCGTGCTGAACGCCGCGCGGCAGCGGAAGGTCGAGCGGCTCGAGGACCTGACCTCCGAGCAGTGGGCCGAGACCATGGACGTCAACGTCAACGCGCCGTTCTGGATGATGCAGGAGGCGTTGGCGCACCTGGAGCCCGGGTCCAGCGTGATCTTCACGTCGTCGGTCCAGGCGTACACGCCGTCGCCGGGGCTCGTGGACTACGCGGCCTCGCGGGCGGCGGTCAACACGATGTC
>DUTZ01000194.1 GCA_012841845.1 Actinomycetales bacterium
CCGCGAGCGGGCCCCGTACTACCCGCCGCGCGCCGAGCCGCTCCGCGCCCCGTGGGACCCCGAGGAGTCCGGCCCCGGGCGCCGGCGGTCGGTCCCCGGCGGCCGCGACCACCTGCGCCGCCAGACGGCGCTGGGCCGGTTCGTCACCACCTGGGGCTGGCGCGCGTACGCCATCCCGGTCCTCGTGGTGCTCACCGCGCTCGTCATCGCCGATTCCGTGTGGAACCCCCGCGAGGCCGAGACGGACACCGCGGCCGGGGCGGGCACGGAGACGCCGGTCGTCGTGGGCGGACCCGGACCCGGCATCCCGCCGCCGCCCTCGGGCCTGCTCCCCGACGGGGCGCCGTTCATCGAGGAGGGGACGGGGGAGTACCGCGTGGTGCCCGGCGCGACGGACCGCGTCGGCCGGCCCTCCGCCGAGTTCTTCACCTACACGGTCGAGGTCGAGGAGGGCGTCGACACGGTGGAGTTCGGCGGCGACGACGCCGTGGCCCGCATGGTCGACGCCACGCTCGCCAACCCCATGAGCTGGACGGGCGACGGGGCCGTGGCCTTCCAGCGGGTGGACGGCGAGGACGCGGCGTTCCGCGTCTCCCTGGCGAGCCCCATGAGCGTCCGGGAGAACTGCGGCTACGACATCGAGGTGGAGGCGAGCTGCTTCAACTCCTCCACCGGGCGCGTCTACCTCAACCTCGCCCGCTGGGTCCGGGGCGCCCGGTCCTTCCAGGGCGACATCGGCTCGTACCGCCAGTACCTCGTCAACCACGAGGTGGGCCACGCGATCGGGCACCCGATGCACGAGCCGTGCCCGGCCGACGGCGCGCTCGCGCCGATCATGATGCAGCAGACCTTCGGCGTGACCAACGCGGACATCTTCCGGCTCGACCCGGAGGGGGTCGTGCCGGACAACGACGACACGTGCCGGTACAACGCCTGGCCGTTCCCCGAGGGCCCGCGGGGGGACGGGTGACCGCCGCCGGCCCGGGCGGGGCGCTGCCGCCGCTGGTGGCCCCGGGGCCCGAGCTCACCGCCGAGGACCGGGAGCGGTACTCCCGGCACCTCCTGCTCGGCGCGATCGGCGAGGAGGGACAGCGCCGCCTGCGCGCCGCGTCGGTGTTCGTCGTGGGCGCCGGCGGCCTGGGGGCGCCGATCCTGCTGTATCTCGCCGCCGCGGGGGTCGGACGGATCACCGTGGTCGACGACGACGACGTCGACCTGGGCAACCTCCACCGGCAGGTGATCCACTCGGTGCCCGCGATCGGGCGGCCCAAGGTGGAGTCGGCCCGCGACCGGCTCGCCGAGCTCGCCCCCGGAGTCCGCGTCGACGCGGTCCGCGCGCGGCTGGACGCGCTGACCGTCGGCGAGCTCCTCGAGGGCCACGACCTCGTGCTGGACGGCAGCGACAACTTCGCCACCCGCTACCTCGTCTCGGACGCGTGCGAGATCGCCGGGATCCCGGTGGTCTGGGGGACGATCGACCGGTTCCGCGCCCAGCTCGCCGTCTTCTGGTCCCGCCCGCCCGCGCCGGCCGAGGGGGTCACGCTCCGCGACCTCTACCCGGCCCCGCCGCCGCCCGGCTCCGTGCCGAGCTGCGCCGAGGCCGGGGTCGTGGGCGCCCTGCCCGGGACGGTCGGGTCGATGATGGCGATGGAGGCGGTCAAGCTCGTCACCGGCGCGGGCCGGCCGCTGCTCGGCCGGCTCGTGCTCATGGACCTGCTCGAGTCCACCCAGCGGACCGTGACGATCCGCCCCGACCCGTCCCGCGAGCCCGTCACCGCGCTCCCCGAGGACTCCGGCGACGCCGGCTGCGAGGTGCCCGACGACGCCGCGGCCGGGGTCC
>DUTZ01000195.1 GCA_012841845.1 Actinomycetales bacterium
CCGATTGTGGCGTGACCGGCGGCTGCGGTTCGTGCTCGCTCAGCGGGATGTGCGAGACGGAGACCAGCCGGGGCTGAGGCACCGGACTGCGGGGCGCGCTCGTCTGCCTGTACCGGCGCCGCGCTTGGACACCTCGCGGGCGCTGCGTTGCCGAACACGTCGCAGCCGTTGCCCGCGGGTCCTAGCCGAACACCGAGACCAGCACCGCCGCGAGCCCCGACGCCGCCATGACGACCACCAGCACGACGAGCCCGATGTTGTAGCGGGCCTGCGTCTGCTGGACCTCGCCGGCTCGGACGAAGCGGTCCACCCGGCTCTCGTGCTGGCCCTGCACGCGGACCAGCGACAGGAGCGGGACCACCACGAGCAGGGAGAAGCCGGCGGCCCACATCCACGAGGTCTCGGCGATGAGCTTGGCCACCAGGATGATGTTCACCGACACCACCGCCCACGTCCGCGCCCAGGACAGGCTGGTGCGCTCGGGTTGCAGCCCGGCGTCCGGCGGGACGGCCCGCGGCGGCACGACGAGCCGTCGACGCGCCGGGCGGTGGCCACTCCGGGACGGCTCAGAGCGAGGTTCCACCGAGCACCGCCACGATGAGCAGCACGGCGCCGATCGCGATGCCGATCACCAGCAGGATCGACGCCTGCGGGACGGGAAGCGGCTGATCGTGGCGCATCGCCACCTCGATGGTGATCCACCGACGGAACGCGACGACCGCCAGGATCGCGGCGAGCACCAACAGCGTGCACGCCAGCGGGGTGCGGATGACCGGGGCGATCTGGTCTCCGACGAACGCCTCGAGCGCCACCGCGCCGGCCACCAGGCCCAGGCTCGTGCGGATCCAGGCCAGGAACGTCCGCTCGTTGGCGAGAGTGAACCGCGGGTCCGGCTCCCGTCCGTCCCGTAGCGCCTTGGGCCGCCAGCCCTGTCCGCCCTGCGTTGTCACGGTGACGAGCCTAGCCCCGTCCGGGTCCGGCCGGACACCGCGCCGCCCGGCGACAGTGGTGCAATGGAGGCATGGACCTGCTGCGACGCCTCCGGATCGAGCCGTTCATCCTGGCGATCCTCGCGACGGTCGTCGTGGCGGCGTTCCTCCCGGCGACCGGCGCGGCCGCCACGGCCCTGCACTGGGTGACGACGATCGGCATCGCCGTGCTGTTCTTCCTCTACGGTGCCCGTCTCGAGCGCCGGGAACTGGTCGCGGGCCTGCGGCACTGGCGGCTGCACGGCGTGGTCCTGGGGGCGACGTTCGTGCTGTTCCCCCTGTTGGGCCTCCTCGGCAAATGGGCGCTCACCCCGCTCCTCGGGGCGTCGCTCGCGCTGGGCTTCCTCTACCTGACCCTGGTGCCGTCGACCGTGCAGTCGTCGATCACCTTCGTCGCGATCGCCCGCGGCAACGTGGGCGCTGCCGTGGTCTCGGCATCGGTGTCCAACCTCCTCGGGGTCTTCATCACCCCCCTGCTGGTCCTGGCGTTCATGACGACCGACGGCACCGTCCGCATCACCGCCGGCGCGGTGGTGCAGATCGTGGTGCAACTCCTCCTGCCGTTCGTGCTCGGTCAGGTCCTCCGGGACCGCGTCCTCGCGGTGACCTCTCGGATCAAGCGCCTCGCGCTCTTCGACAAGACCGTGATCGTGCTCGTGGTCTATGCCGCGTTCTCCGAGGGAGTGGTCGAGGGAATCTGGACCAAGATCGGCGCGCCGCAGCTGGCCTGGCTCGTGGCCGCCTGCTGCGTCCTGCTCGGCGTGGTCCTGGGTCTCACCGAGCTGGCGTCCCGCGCCCTGCACTTCGACGGCCGCGACAAGCGCGTGGTCCAGTTCTGCGGATCCAAGAAGTCGCTCGCGACCGGCCTGCCCATGGCGGCAGTCCTGTTCGTGGGTCAGCCGGTCGGGCTCATCGTGTTGCCGCTCATGGTGTTCCACCAGATCCAGCTGATCGTGTGTGCCTGGCTCGCCGGCCACTACGGCCGGAAGGCCGAAGCCGCGGCATAGCCGGCGGCCTTCTCGGGCAGTGGTGTTGGTCACACCTGCGCGTTCTGATGATCGGCCGTTCATCTGTCCGCGATGCGTCACCCATCCGCACCTGATAACCCGCTGAGCAGGCGGA
>DUTZ01000014.1 GCA_012841845.1 Actinomycetales bacterium
GCTCGAGGAGTTCCGGGGCCTCGTCGGTCCGCCACTGCTCGACCGCCACGCGGAGGATCGCGACGGCCGCGGCCGCCACCGACGCGGGCGCCGCGGCGTCGGCCGGGTGCCCGTCCCGGCGGGCCACCAGCCGGGCCAGCTCCTGCTCCGTGCGGGCGAGCGCCCCGTGGATCTCGGGGCGGATCGACGGCTCGCGCCGCCAGATGTCGTGGAAGGAGTCGAAGCTCGCGACCTCGCCGCGGGCCAGCGCGACGTGCCGCCAGAGCAGCCGGGCGACCGCGGTCATGGTGGACACCGTGCGGTCGGTGAGGAACTGGTCCACGGCCTCGTCGTCCGGGGGGAGGCCCCGCGGGACGCAGGCGGCGGCCTTGGACGGGAAGTAGTTGAAGAACGTCCGCCGGGACACGTTGGCCGCGCGGGCGATCTCGTCCACCGTCACCGCGTCGAGTCCGCGCTCCAGGACCAGCTCCACCGCGGCGCCGGAGATGGCCTGCCGGAGGCCCCGGCGGCGTTGCCGCGCGCGGTCCGGCACGGGCGCGGCCCCGTCCTGCGGCGTTCCGGTCACGAGTGGCACCTCCCTGTCCGCGTCCAGGTCGAGGCCCCAGCATACGGGGGGCGTCGACCGGCGGGATCTATCCTGGTGGGCATGGAACCCACCGTGCGCCGCCTCGTGTCCGCCCCCGTCGCCGCCCTCGCGGGCCTGGTCGTCCTCGCCGGGTGCGGGGCCGACGACGAGGCGGGCGAGTCCACGATGGGCACGATCCGGACCGCGCCCCCGGAGCCACAGGAACAGCAGGTCCCCCAGGCCGAGCCGCGCGTCGAGGCGGACTGCCCGTACCTCTCCGCGGAGGAGGCCGCCCAGCTCAACGGGGAGCGGGTCACGCAGGTGCGGATCGACGACCAGATCGACCCGCCCGCCTGCTTCTTCTCCAGCGCCGACGGCACGGTGCAGCTCACCACCACCGTGTACACGCTCGACTCGGCCGAGGAGGCCACCCGGCTCGTCGACGAGACGGCGCCCCCCGGCGTGACGGACCGCTCGGACGTTGAGGGCGGCTGGACCGGCGGCCGCTCGGGCGGGCCGGGCGGCGCGCTCGTGGCGCTGGCGCGCGAGGAGCAGGTGCTGGCCGTGCAGTCCACGCAGGAGCAGTCGGTCAAGGCGCAGCGGGTCGCCGAGCTCGTGGCGCCGCGGATCGCCGACTGAGCGGATCGCCGCCCGGCCGCGCCCGGGTCAGGAGACGGCGACGTCCGAGTACGGCATGTACGGCTCGATCGCCGGGAAGACGACCTCCATGAGCAGCCAGAACACGGCCGCGAGCAGGATCAGGACGAGGAGGATCCGCACGGGGGTCGGCCCGGGCAGCCTCCGGTAGAGCCACGCGTACACGCCTCAGCCCTCCAGCTCGGCGGGCACCCGGCCGGGGACCCGCGGTTCGGTGCGGTCGAGCACGGCGTGGACGACCATGCGCTCGGACGCCGAGTACTGCGGGTGGCAGGTGGTGAGGGTGGTGAGCGGGAGCTGCTCCGGCACGTCGGGGTCGGACAGGCCGGGCACCGGGTCGATCACCCACACGTCCTCGGGCCGCACCACCGACACCCCGGACAGGCCCTCGTAGGTGCCCGTGGTGACGCGCTCGGCGGTCTCCGGGGACAGGCACTCCTCGGCCTGCGCGCGGGCGGTCGCGGCGTCCGGCGCGTCGACCGGCAGGACCCGGTAGACGAGCCACTCGGAGGCGGTGGCGTAGACGAGGGCGTCGCAGGTGCGCAGGGCGTCGAGGTCGTTGAACGGTGCGCCGCGGCCCACACGGTGCCCGGCGACGGCGAAGTTGCCCGCCTCCCCGGGCCCCTGCGTCTCCGTGTAGTGGCCGGGGCCGATCTCCAGGGCGGCGTCCGTGGTGCCGGAGACCACCGCGAACCGGTAGTCCGAGCCGAACGCCGGGATGTAGAGGCGGGCGAAGGCGGTGCCGTCCTCGAGCGCGTCGTCGTGGGGGTCGATCCCGCCGCGGCCACGCGGGTTGGCCACCCGTGGGTCCTGGCCGGCGTCCCACGCCTGCTCCAGCTCGTCGTCGGCGGCGGCCTGCGCCCGGGCGGAGCCGATGTCGGTCCACCACACCTGGTAGACCACGAAGAGCGCCAGGAGCACGCCGACGGTGATGAGCAGCTCGCCCGTCACACCGACGGCGGTGCGGGCGGCACTGCGGGGCGCGGGGTCGTTCATGACGGATCCGAGACGAGGCCCAGGACGAGCTGGGCCATGGAGCGGGCGGTGACGGCGGTGGTGGCGGCCTCGCCGAGCATGGTGGCGGTGACGGCGCCGTCGTGCAGGATCGCGAGCCGGTCGGCGAGGTCGGTGATGTTGTCCGGGTCCTCCAGGCCCATCCCGGCCAGCTCGGACCGCAGCGTGCCGCGGATCCAGTCGCGCTGCTCGGCGACGGCGGCGCGGATGGCCCGCTCGCCGTCGGAGGACGGGCTGGGGAACTCGATCGCGGCCGCGAGGTGGCACGAGCCCGGGACGGCGGGCTCGACGCGCTCGCGGACGATGTCGAACAGGGCGAGCACACGCCCGCGGGCGTCGGGGGCGGCATCGGCGCGGCGGCGCCACAGCTCGCGGTCGCGGTCGCCGACCGAGCGCAGGTAGGCCACCACGAGCTCGTCCTTGGACCCGTACGTGTTGTAGAGGCTCGCCTTGGCGACCCCGGCCTCGCGGAGGATGCGGTCGATGCCCACGGCGCGGATGCCGTCGGAGGAGAACAGACGCGTCGCCGTCACCAGGAGCCGCTCCCGCGGCCCGGGCTTGGTCGACCGTGTGCTCGTCACAGGCACAGACTATCGGCCCGGCCGGGAAAAGACGGCGGGGCCGGCGCCGCGTCACGCGACACCGGCCCCGCCGGGACGATTCGGGGGATCAGGCCGGGGGCTGCTCACCGGCCGGGGGCTGCCCCTCGCCGGGCTGCCCGCCCTGCGGGGCCTGGCCCTGGCCGCCCTTGAGGTACTCGCCGGCCTTCTGCTGGGCCGTGTCGGTGTGCTGCGCGTACTTGTCGCCGGTACGCGAGTCGAAGGCGTCGCCCGCCTTCTCGGTGAACGTGTCCACCTTGTCGGGGTTCTTCCCCGCGAATTCCTTGGCCTTGTCCAGGAAGCCCATGTCGGCTCCTCTCCGTTGTCGGCGTTCGGTGCGTGGGCCGCGCGAGACAGGCGAACGGCCCGACCCCACCGTAGCGGGGCCGGGCCGTCCGGCGCGTCGAGCGCGGTTCGTCAGACGCGGGTGCGTCCGCCACGCTTGTTCATGACGAGGCTGACGAGGAAGATCACGAGGCAGGCGCCGACGATCGCGGCGATGAACCCGGGGATGGAGAACGCCTCGGGCATGGCGCCACCGCCGTCGCTGGTGAAGAGCGAGACGAGCCAGCCCACGATGAAGGCGCCGATGACGCCCGAGAGGACGTTGGCGACGATGCCCATCTGCGCGTTCTTACCCATGATCATGGAGGCGATCCAACCGGCGATGCCACCGACGATGATCCAGGCGATGATTGACCACATTGTGAAGGTCCTTTCCCGAGAGGTCAGCGTCGGAGCTTTCCTCTCCGACACTCGGCCCGGGGGACGGGCCTCACCCAGCAGATCACGTCTCGGGCACGAGCGCTTCCGGTCGGGCCGTCTGTGCAGGTGATCGTCGCGAAACCGTTACGTTGCCGAGTCCACTATGTCGCCGGGGCGTCGTGTTGCGGCGCGTCGCGCCCGTAGTGGGCCCGGAGCTCGGCGTCCTCGACGGCGGTGATCCCGTCCTCGGGGTCGAGGGTGGGGGCGTGTCCGACGGCGTCCGCGGAGACGTCCAGGACGAGCGCGTCCCCCTCGCGGCGGGCGCCGGCGGCGGGGGCGATGGCGTGGGCCATGCCGAACAGGCCGCCGGAGACCTCCACCCACAGGGGGTGGCCGGTCTCCGAGGAGAGGAAGACCTGCTCGAGCGTGCCGAGGCGCCGCCCGGCGCGGTCGCGGACCTCGGCGTGGCGGGCGTCGGCGAACACGCCGGCGTCGGTGGCGGGGTCGCCGGCCATCAGGCGAGGTCGGCGGATTCGGGGTTCTTCTCGATGTACCGCGCCACGAAGGAGCAGCTCGGCCGGACCCGGAGCCCCTCGGACTTCGTCTCGGCCAGGGCGTACTCGATCATGCGACCCGCGAGGCCGCGGCCGCCGTACTCGGAGGCCACCACGGTGTGCGGGAAGGTGCGCACGCCGTCGGTGTCGCCGTAGTCGGCGAACCCGGCCACCACGCCGTCCACGAGGATCTCGTACCGTCCCGCCGCGGCGTCGCGCCGGACCTCGACGGTCTCGCCCGCGCTCACGTGTGCACCTGCGGACGGACGACCATGACGGGGCACGGGGAGGCCTGGAGGAGGGCCCGGCTGGTGGAGCCGAGGACCATGCCGGTGAAGCCGCCGCGGCCGTGGGAGCCCACCACGACGAGCTGGGCGCCCTCGGACTGCTCGACCAGCGCGCGGACGGCCCGGTCGCGCGTCACGACGCGCTCGACCGTGACGTCGGGGTAGCGGCTGGAGAAGCCGGCGAGCCGCTCGGCGAGGGTCTGCATCTGCTGCTCCTCGAGCTGCTGCCAGTCGTCCTCGGTGAGCGCGATGCCGGCGGCCGCGGCCTGGACCTGCGGGTCCATCCACGTGTGGACGGCGACGAGGCGGGTGTTCCGGGCCGAGGCCTCGGCAAAGGCCCACTCGGTGGCCTTGGCGCTGATCTCGGAGCCGTCGATGCCCACCACGACGGGGCCGGACTGGTCGAGGTCGTCCGTGTCCTCGCGGGTCACCACGACGGGGCAGTAGGCGTGGCTGGCGACGGCGGCGGAGACGGAGCCGAGCACCATCCCCTTGATGCCGCCCAGGCCGCGGGAGCCCAGGACGACGACCTTCGCCGAGCGCGAGTAGTCGATGAGGACCTGGGCGGGGTTGCCCTCCACCACGGCGTGGGAGACCTGCAGATCCGGGGAGATCTTGCGGGCGGTCTCCACCGCCTTGTCGATGATGGGCATGCACTCCTTCTCCAGCTCGTCGTAGACGGGCTGGGGCGGGACCATGCCCTCGGCGAAGAGTGCGGCGGGCATCGAGTACGTGGTCACCACCACGAGCGGGATGCGGCGCTTGGCGGCGGTGTTGGCGGCGTATGCGACGGCGCCGATCGACGCATCGGAGCCGTCCACACCCACGACGACGGAGTTCTCCAGGGAAGCCATACCCCGAGGGTACCGCCGGAGGGGGTCCGGGGTCAGAGATCCTCGGGGAAGGGGGCGTTGGCCGGGTAGGCCAGATTGAAGCTGCCCTGGAACGCCGGCAGGATGCCGCGGCCGGGGCCGAAGAGGAAGAAGTCGACGACGGCTTCGATCATGGGTGCTCCTGTGGCGTGAGTGGCGATAATCGCGTTATGAGGTGGATGGGGCGCGTGTGAGTGTAGCCGACCCGCTAGCCTTCCTCCATGCCGAATTCCCGAACCCGCGCCCGGCCGCTGCCCCTGCGCGAGGGCGTCGACCCGGTCCGGATCCGGCTGGCCGACCCGGGCCAGGGACCGCGCAGCATCCCCGAGGAGCTGCGCCGACGCTTCCCGGACCGGCGCGCCGAGCTCGACGCCGCGCTCGCGGCGGGCGAGGTCGTGACGGCCGACGGCACGCCCGTCACCGAGACCACGCGGCGTCACCGCGGGATGGACGTCTGGACCTATCGCGCGCCCGAGCCCGAGATCCCGGTCCCCTTCGGGATCGACCTCCTCTACCGCGACGACCGCCTCGTCGTCGTCGACAAACCCCACCACCTCGCCACCACCCCCCGCGCCGGGCACGTCACCGAGACCGCGCTGGTCCGGCTGCGCCGGGACCTCGGCCTGGACGACCTCGCGCCCGCGCACCGACTGGACCGGCTCACCGCCGGCGTCCTGCTCTTCACCGTGGACCCCGCCCACCGGGCCGCCTACCAGGACCTCTTCGCCGCCCGCCGGGTCCGCAAGACCTACCTCGCCGTGGCGCCCGCGCCCGAGGGGACGCCGGAGGTGCGGGAGCGGTACAGCCGCATCGTCAAGACCCGCGGCGTGCTCCAGGCGACCGAGGGCGACGGCGAGCCCGACGCCCACTCGGTGATCCGGCTGCTTGCCACCCGGCCCGACCCGCGCCCCGGGCACGAGGGGGAGCGGCTCGGGCTCTACCGGCTCGAACCCACCACCGGCCGCACCCACCAGCTCCGCCTGCACATGAGCGTGCTGGGCACCCCGATCCTCGGCGACGACCTCTACCCCGAGGTCCGGACCGTCGCCCCCGGCGACTTCTCCGAGCCGCTGCAGCTCCTCGCCGAGTCGATCGCCTTCCTGGACCCGGTCGACGGCGAGGAGCGCACCTTCCACACCCGGCGCCGCCTGGACCACTGGCCGGACCCCGTGCCGGACCCCCTACCGGATCCGGGGGAGTAACCGGGGGAGATCCCCGATGCCCCGGCCGGGAGGCGTACGGCATTCTCATAGGCGACAGTCCACGACCGGGGGAGCCCATGACCACGCAGGCCGAGACACCGCAGCCGGAGCACGACCGGGCGCACGCCGCCGACGCCACCGACCTCGTCATGACGTACGGGGAGGGCGAGACCGAGGTCAAGGCGCTGGACCGCGTCGACGCCTACTTCGAACGCGGCCGCTTCACCGCCATCATGGGCCCCTCCGGCTCCGGCAAGTCCACGCTCATGCACTGCATGGCCGGGCTCGACCGGCCCACCTCGGGCTCGGTGCGCATCGGCGACACCGAGATCGTGGGCCTGGCGGACAAGGAGCTCACCGCACTGCGGCGCGACCGGATCGGGTTCGTCTTCCAGTCCTTCAACCTCGTGCCCACGCTCACGGCCGAGGAGAACATCACGCTCCCGCAGGACATCGCCGGCCACCCGATCGACCGGGCGTGGTTCGACGAGGTGATCGACCGGCTCGGCATCCGCGACCGGCTCTCGCACCGGCCGTCCGAGCTCTCCGGCGGGCAGCAGCAGCGCGTGGCCTGCGCCCGCGCCCTCGTGGGCCGGCCCGACATCATCTTCGGCGACGAGCCCACCGGCAACCTCGACTCCACCTCGTCGGCCGAGGTGCTGGCGATCCTGCGCAGCGCGGTGGACGACTTCGGGCAGACCGTCGTGATCGTCACCCACGACCCGCGCGCCGCCACCTACGCCGACCGCGTCCTCCTGCTGGCCGACGGCCGGCTCGTCAGCGAGCTCGAGCACCCCACCGCGGACGACGTGCTCGACGCGCTGCGCCACCTCGAGGAGCTGTGACCGTGGCCGACACACGCACCGGGGGCGCGCGGTCGAGCTTCCGCGGCGCCGCCCGGCCCATGACCCGGGTGTCGCTGCGCAACATCGCCGCCCACAAGCTACGCCTGGTCCTGTCGGTGCTGGCCGTGGTGCTGGGCACCGCCTTCGTCACCGGCTCCCTCGTCTTTACCGCCACCCTCAAGAGCACCTTCGACCGGCTGCTCGAGGAGGGCACCCAGGACCTGTCCGCGATGATCGAGCCGGCACCCGCCCCCGGGGCCGGCGAGGAC
>DUTZ01000196.1 GCA_012841845.1 Actinomycetales bacterium
CCCGCCGTGAACGCGGTGGTCACGCCCAGGGAGAGGACCGGCTCCCACCACGCGGCCTCGCCGCCCAGCAGCCGCAGTGGCATCGCCACCACCGACACGAGCGGGACGTAGGAGGCCACGGTCAGCCCGGCGCCCTCCAGGAAGAGCCCGGAGAACGCGGCCACGGCCACCGCCATGATGAGCGGGGAGGCGGTGGACTGCACGTCCTCGGCGCGGGTGGCCAGGGCACCGGCGACGGCGAAGAGGGCGGCCAGGGCCACGAAGCCCAGGAGGAAGAAGCCCAGGTACCAGCCGGCGGCGGCGCCGATCGCCGGCAGCATCGAAGAGTAGTCGGTGAAGCTCAGGCCGAGCAGCCCCAGCCCCACGAAGATCGCCATCTGGCCCAGCGCGAGGACCGTGGAGCCCACCACCTTGCCCACGAGGAGTTGGCGCAGGGGGATCGCGGCGGCGAGGATCTCGACGATCCGGGACTGCTTCTCCTCCACGACGCTGTTGGCGATGGCGTAGCCGAAGAGGATGGCGGCCATGTAGAAGAGGAACACAAAGGCGAAGCCGGCGACGAACCGGACGCCCTCGTCGCTCGCCCCCTCCTCGAGGAGCCGTTCGCCGACGTGGGAGCCGGCGGTGAGCGCCTCGACAGTGGTGCCGGCCTCCCGGGCGTTGGCGTCGAGGGCCGCGGCGGCGACGGCGGAGGAGACGGACGCGGTCACCGAGCCGGGCACCGAGTCGCGGCCGACGAGCGTCCACCCGCCGTCCTCGCGGACCAGGCCCACGTCGACCTGCTCGGAGCGGACGGCGTCGGTCACGGCCGCCGCGTCGGCCCGCTCCTCGACGAGCAGTTCCGTGGGGCCGGCGCCGGCCTGCTCGGGGGCCTCGTCGGCGGCCGCGACGAGCTGCGCGGCGGCCGGTTCGGCGACGGCGACGGTGGTGGTCTCCGTGCGGGAGGCCATGAGGAAGGAGGCGCCGAACGCGATCGCGATGATCGCCAGGGTGGACAGGGTGGAGATGATGAAGCCCCGGTCGCGGAGCTTGACCGCGATCTCGCGCCCGGCCACGATCAGCCAGGGCGCGTCGGAGCCGGTCCGGTCGGAGTCGGCGTGGTCGGTCCGGGCGTGGCCGGTAGCGGTGGTCATGCGGTCACCTCGCGGTAGATGTCGGAGAGGGCGGGGACGATCTCGGCGTACTCGCGGACCCCGCCGCGGGCGAGGGCCTCGCGCAGGAGGGTGTCGCCGGCGGCCGGGTCGGCCAGCTCGAGGACGGCGGCGGGGCCGTCCACGTCGACGACGTCGACGCCGTCCGCGCCGCGGACCCAGCCGGCGTCGCCGTCCAGGACGAGCCGGTGTCGCACGCGGCCCCGGCGGCGCAGGTCCTCGACCGTGCCCCAGCCCACGAGCTTCCCGGACGCGAGGATCGCGAGCTGGTCGCACAGCCGCTCGACCAGGTCGAGCTGGTGCGAGGAGAACAGGACGGGCACGCCGCGCGCGGTGTGCTCCCGCAGGAGGTCGACCATGGAGTCGACGGCGGCGGGGTCGAGGCCGGAGAACGGCTCGTCCAGGACGAGCAGGTCGGGCTTCCCGATCACCGCGGCGGCGATCTGGACCCGCTGCTGGTTCCCCAGAGAGAGCGACTCGAGCTTGTCGCCTGTGCGCTCGCCCAGGCCGAAGCGGTCGAGCAGGTCGGTGGCGTCGCGGCGGGCCCCGGCGGCGTCGCGGCCATGCAGCCGGCCCAGGTAGACCAGTTGGTCGAGCACCGGCTGCTTGGGGTAGAGGCCGCGCTCCTCGGGCATGTAGCCGAAGCCGCGCCGGTCGGCGGTGGTCACCTCGTGGCCGCGCCAGCGGACGGTGCCGGAGGTCGGCGCGAGCACGCCCATGATCATGCGCATCGTGGTGGTCTTGCCGGCGCCGTTGCCGCCGACGAAGCCGGTCATGCGGCCCTCGGCCACCTCGAAGCTCACCTCGTCCACGGCGGTCACGCCGTCGGCGCCGCCGAAGCGGCGGGTGAGCCTGTCCAACTCGAGCATCGTCCGTCCCCTCGTCGTCGATCGCGGTCGTCCCCGACGCTAGGGGCGAGCGGGCCGGAGCGGATCAGCCGTGCGACCGAGATCGCGCGCCCCGTACGGGGAGTCGCCTCCGTCGTGAGGGGGAGGGGCTCGGGGGCGGGTCAGGGGACGACGAGGCCGGACTCGTAGGCGAAGACGACGGCCTGGACGCGGTCCCGCAGGTGCAGCTTGGACAGGCACGACGACACGTGCGTCTTGACGGTGGCCTCGCCCAGGACCAGCTCGGCGGCGATCTCGGCGTTGGACATGCCGCGGGCGACCAGGCGCAGGACGTCGGTCTCCCGGCCGGTGAGCCGCTCGAGGTCCGCCGCGCGGGGGTGCGCGGCCGGGGCGTGGAGTTGCTCGATCACCCGCATCGTCACCTCGGGGGCGAGCAGGGCGTGGCCGTGGCCGACCGCGCGGACGGCCTCGACGAGCTCCTCGGGCCCGGAGGTCTTGAGCAGGAAGCCGCCCGCGCCGGCGCGCAGGGCGTCGAAGAGGTAGTCGTCGCGGTCGAAGGTCGTGAGGATGAGCACCGAGGCGAGGTCCTCCGCGGCGATCGCTCGGGTGGCCTCGATCCCGTCCATGACGGGCATCTGCACGTCCATCACCACCACGTCGGGCCGCAGTTCGCGGGCGGACTCGAGGGCCCGGGCACCGTCGGGCGCCTCGCCCACCACGGTGAGGTCCGGTGCCGCGTCGAGGACCAGGGAGAAGCCGCTGCGCATGAGCGCCTGGTCGTCGACCACCAGGACGCGGAGGTCGGACCTCGCCGTCATGACCCCTCCCCGAGCGGCAGGCGCACGCGGACCCGGTACCCGCCGGTCACGCGCGGGCCGATCTCGCACGTGCCGCGGTGCGAGGCCACGCGTTCGCGCATCCCCAGCAGTCCGACCCCGGAGCCCGAGGTGCCGGTGCGGGGCCGCCCGTCGTCGATCACCTCGATCTCGGCGTAGCGGCGGCCGCGGTCGAGTCCGGTTCGCAGGGTCACGCGCGCGGTGTCGGCGGTCGAGTGGCGGCGCACGTTGGCCAGCGCCTCCTGGGCGGTCCGGTAGAGGGAGAGCCCGATCGCGGCCGGGACCGCGTCCACCGGTACCGCCGGGTCCACGGCCTCGGCGAGCTCGGCGCGGAAGCCGGGCCCGTGGAACCGTTCGACGAGGGCCCCCAGGTCGGCGAGCCCGGGCTCGGACCGGCGGGACGCGCCTGCTCCATCGTCGCCGTCCTCCGGGTCGCGGAGCGTGCCGAGCAGTGAGCGCATCTCCTCGACCGCGGTGCGGGAGGAGTCCTCAACGGTGCGCAGGGCCGCGGCGGCGCGGTCCGGGTCGGTGGGCAGGACGGTCCGGGCGGCGCCGGCCTGGACCCCCATCGCGGCCACGTGGTGCGCCACGACGTCGTGCAGCTCGCGGGCGATCCGGAGCCGCTCGTCCACCACCGCGCGCTCGCGCTGCTGCTCGGCGTGCCCGGCGATGGTGGCGGCCTGCTCGGCGGTGAGCGCGCGGGCCCGCGCGGAGCGCCAGCTCATCACGCCGAGCGCGGCCGCGCCGCCGAAGTAGGCCACGTTGAGCAGCGAGGTGTAGAGGATGAACGCGGGGACGGGCCCGAGGACGCCCACCGACGGCGACTCCCGCTCCTCCACCGTGTCGAGCACCTCCTGGATGCCCTGGCCGAGCGCGAAGTACCAGATCACCCACCCCACCAGGACGAGCGTGACCAGCGCGGCCGTGGCGGTGAGCAGGCGGCGGTCCCGGGCCCAGGCGACGGCCGAGTAGACGGCGACGAAGTACAGCACCTGCTGAGAGGTCTGCCCCATGACGACCGGCTGGAGCGTCCCCACCACGACGAGGTGGACCGCGGCGGCGGCGCCCACCGTGACGGGGAAGCGCCGCCGCCCCACGAGGAGGGCGGCCGCGCTGCCGACGGCGAGGTACTGCAGCCACACCGGCTGGGTCACGGAGCCGAGCGCGCCCACGGACCGCACGAGTTCGAGCGCGAGGGCGGCCACCAGGAAGGCGGCGCCGGCCACGATCGCGTCCGTGCGCAGGTACCCGGCGGGCAGGGGGCGCCGCCAGTCGGAGTCGGCGTCGAACACCCTGAGGATCCGGTCCATGGCGTGGACGAGCCTAGCGCCGCACCGCTCCTCGGCATTGTGGCCATGTCACGATTCAGTGACACCCGAGCGGTGTCGACACGTGTCGGCGTAGGGTCGTCGGCGTGATGCACCCCTTCTCGCCGGGCGGGCGCCAGCTCGAACCCGGCCACTGGTTCGGGCCCGTGGCGGTCCTGACCGTGGGGTCCGTCGTGGCCTGGATCCTCTTCGCCTTTGGCCAGCCGGCGCCGCTGATCGTCACGGCGGTGCTGGTCGCGGGCGTGGTCGCGGCCTGGTACTCGCCGCTGCGGGTCGTGGGGCACGAGCCGCTGCACGCGGTCCACGCCGGGCCGGACGCGGCGCCCGCCGTGGTGGTGCTGTGGCGCCCCGGCTGCCCGTACTCGGCGTCCCTGCGCCGGCAGGCGGCCCGCGAGAACCTGCGCGTCCACTGGGTGAACATCTGGCGCGACGCCGAGGCGCACGCCCTGTGCCGCAGTATCAACCAGGGCTCCGAGTCCACGCCCACGGCGATGCTGCTCGACCCGGCCTCGGCCCGGCCGGTCGTCATCCCGGCGTCGGTGTCCGGGATCCGCGAGGCCTCCGCCGCCGGCCTCCCGTTCGGCCACGCCTGAGGCGGTTCAGCGCCCGTAGCGCAGCATCCCGCGGCCGCCGTCGGGCAGCCGGCGGATCTCGTCGCCGAGCGCCATCGAGGCGATCTGCCCGGAGGCGCGCAGCTCGGCCAGCCGCGGCGCCACGCGGTCGCGGAGGGTCCACGGGTCGATGGTGTTGACGTAGATCCCGGTGGCGCCCTCGAAGCCGGCGGGGTTGGAGATGCGCCACTTGAGCACGATGCGCCACGGCATGGCCACGTCCACCCCGGGCGGGCGGGTGTGCCACTCCTCGTTGCACGGCACGAGCGGGCCGGTGGCGGCGTGGCAGGCGTGCAGCAGGTCGCTCATGCCGCGCAGCTCCTCGGCCGTGTGTTCCCACGGCTCGCTGGCCGCGGAGCGGGAGTACACCACGAGGCTGGGGTAGCGGTGGCCCACGCCCACCACGGCTACGGCGTGGTCGTTGACCGCCAGGACCAGCCCCTCGTCGGCGGCGTGGTCGACGCCCCACGTGTTGTACATGCCGGGGTCCACGGCCAGCCGGTCGAGCTCGCGCTCGGCCTTGACGGGCCGCTCGTCGATCGCCACGAGCTGCTTGTGCAGGTGGTCGAACGACGCCCCCGCGGGCCTCAGCCAGTTCTGGAACACCGACACGTACGCGGCGTGCGGGTTGTCGCGGTACAGGCCGTGCATGGCGCGGACGGTGAAGGCGACGAACCGCTCGTGCTCGTCGGGGGTGAGGGTGCCGGAGGAGGCGTGCCGGTCGGTGCTGGTGGCGCCGTCGCGGAGGTGCCGCCGGGCCACCACGACGTCGTGGCAGCCGCCGAAGAAGCTCTCGGAGTGCGCGGCCAGGTCGGCGGGGTCCATGGCGTCGACGGCCGCCGGGTCGCCCTTCGCGGCGGCGATCCGCACCTTGACCAGGGCGCGGACGTGGTCGGCGCCGGCGGCCGAGGCGAGGTAGGCGCGCTGGTGGGCGGCGGCCCGCTCGGAGATCCGGTAGCCGTGGTTGGCCTTCCAGTAGTCCAGGGAGACGATCTCGAAGAGGTTGCCGAACAGCCGGAACTCGGGCGTGGTGTCGTCCAGCGCATCGGGCGACACCTCGTCGATCACGGTCCAGCGGGCGCCGCCCTCGTCGTCGTCACCCTGCCCGCCGCCCCGCACGAGCCGCGCCTTCTCCGGGGTGGTCTCGCGCAGGCGGGTCACGCAGAACGCGCAGTGCGCCTCGGGCGCGGCGGGGTCGGCGGCGGCGTCGTGGGCCGGGACCACGTCGAGGGGCCGGTTGCCGCGGCCGGGGACGGTCCACACCTCGGTGCCGGTGAAGGGGTGGATCTGCTTGACGGTGCCGTCGGCCATGCGGCGCAGCGGCGACGTGACGACGGTGGTGGTGTGGGCGCTGGTGGACACGCCGGTGAGCCTAGGGGGTCGGGGTGACGGGGTGACGACGACGAGGTGGCCGTCAGCCCCGCCGGCGGGGTCCGGTCAGCGGTCGCGGGCGTTCTCCGCCACCGCGTCACGGCGGATGTCGGCCGCGTCGGCGATGGTCTTGGCCTGCTTCTCGTGGGCCTTGCGGACGCCGGACTCGTCGCGTAGGGGCAGGGCCACGTGCTCCTCGGCGTCGATCCCGGCGCGCAGGAGGCGGGCGCGCTCGAGCTCGGAGTCGATCTCGGCGCCCAGGAGCAGGGCGTTGTTCACGATCCACAGCAGGAGCAGGAACATGATGATGCCGGCGAGCGAGCCGTAGGTGGCGTTGTAGCTGCCGAAGTTGGTGGCGTAGAAGCCGAAGCCGACGCCGCCGAGCGCCGCCACGAGCAGCGCGACGAACCCGCCCAGGGACAGCAGCCGGAACTTCGGCCGCTGGACGTTGGGCGTGAGCTGGTAGAGCGTGGCCAGCACGAGCACGAACATGAAGAGCATGGCGGGCCACTTGGCGATGCCCCAGACGGTGAGTGCCACCTCGCCCAGGCCGACGAGGTCGAAGATCTCCTCGGCGATCCCGCCGGAGAGGGTGAGCATGAGGCCGGCGCAGGCCACGATGACCACCATGAGGAAGGTGACGGCGAGCAGCAGCGGGCGCAGCTTCCAGATGGGGCGGCCCTCTTTGACGCCGTAGATGCGGTTGAGCGCGCGGCTGAAGGCGCCCACGTAGCCGGAGGCGGTCCACAGGGCGCCGAGCAGGCCGGCGATCAGGGCGAAGCCGGCGGCCGGGGTGTTGACGAGTTGCTCGATGGGGCCGCGGATGAACGCCATGGCGTCCTCGGGCACGGCGCCCTCGAGCATCTCCATGATGGCGTCGATGGTCTCCTCGCCCTGGCCGAAGACGCCGAGGAGGGACACGAGCGCGATGAGGGCGGGGAAGAGCGAGAGGACGGCGTAGTAGGTGAGGGCGGCGGCCATGTCGGTGCCGCCGTCGGCGCCGAACTTGCCGAGCGCCCGCTTGAGGGCGTGCATGGTGCTGCGGCGCTTGAGCTTGCCGGAGACCTCGCTGGCCTTCTCCTGCTCGCGGAGATAGTCGGCGTCCTTGCGGTGCAGCGATTCGTCGTCGGCGATGAGAGCTGACGGGTCGGCGTCGGCCACCGTGTCCTCGTTTCCCGGCGCCGGGCGCCGTGTCGTTGACGTGCCCTAGACATCGTGCCCGGACCGCCGTGGACTTCCGGGGACCCTCGGATCACGGTTGGGTTACTTTTGTCGATCCCGGGTGTGATCTAGACTACATTTCAGGGGGCTCACATGTGGAGTCCCCTGTCGATGCGCCGGCCGCAGCTGATCCTCAGATCGCTGCGGCCGGTCGCTATCCCGGCGCGGGGCGGTGACGGCACGGGTGGGTGGCGCGATGCCGACGGCGCGCGGGAAGCAAACGTTCATGAGCGGGCACGCCGTTCCCGCCCGCCGCTCACGAGCCCGGCGAACGGGGTCGGGTGTTACCGGCATGTTTCGCGCGTGTTTCCGGGCCCGTCACCGTCAGAGAGATATGTCACACAGGCGACCGTCCGCCGCACGTCACCGACGATTTCGCTCGCGCGCACTCTTGCGCGAGCAGGGGATTTTGCCTCTATCATTTCCGAGCCAGGGAGCCGAGCGTTTCCTGAGTGCGGGCGTTCACGCCATTCGGTGTCCGCCCGCCGACACGTAAAGGCGAGCACATGACGATGACCCCCGGCCCGCAGGGCCTTTACCGCCCCGAGTACGAGCACGACGCCTGCGGTGTCGCCTTTGTGGTGGACATGCATGGACGCAGGTCACGGGACATCGTCGACAAGGCGATCGCGGCGCTGGTCAACCTCGAGCACCGCGGCGCCGTGGGCGCGGAGCACAACACCGGCGACGGCACCGGACTTCTCATCCAGGTCCCCGACCGGTTCCTGCGCGAGGTCATGCTCGCGGAGCACGACGTGGAACTCCCGGAGGCCGGCGCGTATGCGACCGGCCTGTGTTTTCTCCCGCAGTCGCGCATGCTCGCGATGGACGCCATGCGGATGGTCGAGCGGATCGCCGCCGAGCAGGGCGTCACCGTGATCGGCTGGCGCGAGGTGCCGGTCGACGACTCGAGCCTCGGCGCCATCTCCCGCGACGCGCAGCCCACCATCACCCAGATCTTCGTCAAGGCCGCCGGTGCCGACGGCGCGCTGCTCACCGACCTCGCGCTCGAGCGCAAGTGCTTCGTCGTCCGCAAGCGCTGCGAGCACGAACTGGGCTCCAAGGGCGCCGGCAAGGGCGACCTCGGCTCCGAGACCGTCTACTTCCCGTCGCTGAGCCCCCGCACCTTCGTCTACAAGGGCATGCTCACGGAGAAGCAGCTCCCGGACTTCTACCTGGACCTGCAGGACGAGCGTGTCGAGTCGGCGCTGGGCATCGTCCACTCGCGCTTCTCCACCAACACGTTCCCGGCGTGGCCGCTCGCGCACCCCTTCCGGTACGTCGCGCACAACGGCGAGATCAACACCGCCCGCGGCAACGAGAACTGGATGCGCGCCCGCGAGGACCTCATGTCCAGCGAGCACATCGAGGACCTGGCCGCCGCGCTGCCCATCTGCACCCCCGGCGGCTCCGACACGGCCCGCTTCGACGAGGCGCTCGAGCTGCTCACCCTCGCCGGCCGCACCCTGCCGCACGCCGTGCTCATGATGGTCCCCGAGGCCTGGGAGCGGCACGAGACCATGGACCCCGCCAAGCGGGCGTTCTACGAGTTCCACGCGTCGATGATGGAGGCGTGGGACGGCCCGGCCTCCATCACGTTCACCGACGGCACCGTGATCGGCGCGGTCCTGGACCGCAACGGCCTGCGCCCCTCCCGGATCTGGGTCACCGACGACGGCCTGGTGGTCATGGCCTCGGAGGTGGGCGTCCTCGACATCCCGCAGGACTCCGTCGTCACCAAGACCCGACTCCAGCCCGGCCGCATGTTCCTCGTGGACACCGCGCAGGGCCGGATCATCGGGGACGAGGAGATCAAGTCCGAGCTCGCCGCCCAGCACCCCTACCGGCAGTGGCTCGACGAGGGGCTCGTGCCGCTGGAGCAGCTCCCGGTGGTCGAGCACGAGATCATGAGCCACGAGCGCGTGGTCCTGCGTCAGCGTGTCTTCGGCTACACCGAGGAGGAGCTGCGCCTCCTCGTCAGCCCCATGGCCGCCCAGGGCGCCGAGGGGATCGGCTCCATGGGCACCGACACCCCGCTGCCGGTGCTCTCGCAGCGGGCGAGGATGCTCTTCGACTACTTCTCCCAGCGCTTCGCGCAGGTCACCAACCCGCCGCTCGACGCCATCCGCGAGGAGCTCGTCACCAGCTACGGCGTGACCCTCGGCCCCGAGGGCGACCTCATCAACCCGGGCCCCGACTCGTGCCGCCAGATCCGGCTCGAGAACCCGATCCTCGGCAACACCGAGCTCACCACCCTCATGGCGGCCGGCGACACCCACCCCGGCCTGCGCGCCGTCACGGTGCAGGGCCTGTACAACGTGGCGCACGGCGGCCGCGGCCTGCGGATCGCGCTCGACCGGATCCGCCGCGAGGTCTCCCGCGCCATCGAGGACGGCGCCACCCTCGTCGTCCTCTCGGACCGCGAGTCCGACGAGCGCAACGCGCCCATCCCGTCGCTGCTGCTCACCGCGGCCGTGCACCACCACCTCGTCCGCGAGAAGACCCGCACCCGCGTGGGCCTGGTCGCGGAGTCGGGCGACGCCCGCGAGGTGCACCACATGGCCGTGCTCTTCGGCTACGGCGCCAACGCCATCAACCCGTACATGGCGTTCGAGTCCATCGACGAGCTGGTCCAGACCGGCGACCTCCCGGGCATCGACACGGACGCGGCGTGCGCCAACTACCGCAAGGCCGCCGCCAAGGGCGTGCTCAAGGTGATGTCCAAGATGGGCATCTCCACGCTCGCCTCCTACACCGGCGCGCAGCTCTTCGACGTCACCGGACTGAGCCAGGAGCTCTGCGACGAGTACTTCACCGGCTCCGTCAGCCCCATCGACGGCATCGGCCTGGACGAGATCGCCGAGGACGTGGCCCGCCGCCACCGCTTCGCCTTCCTGCCCCGCCCCGAGGAGGCGGCGCACCGCGAGCTCGAGGTGGGCGGCGAGTACCAGTGGCGCCGCGAGGGCGAGTACCACCTGTTCAACCCGGACACGGTGTTCAAGCTCCAGCACTCCACCCGGTCCGGCCGGTACGAGATCTTCAAGGAGTACACGCGGCTCGTCGACGACCAGTCGGAGCGACTGGCCACCCTGCGCGGCCTCTTCGAGCTCAAGGGCACGCGCCCGCCGGTGCCGATCGACGAGGTCGAGCCGGTGAGCGAGATCGTCAAGCGCTTCTCCACGGGCGCGATGAGCTACGGCTCCATCTCCGCCGAGGCCCACGAGACCCTCGCGATCGCCATGAACCGCCTCCAGGGCCGGTCCAACTCCGGCGAGGGCGGCGAGTCCGTGGACCGCTTCACCCCCGACGCCAACGGCGACTGGCGCCGCTCGGCGATCAAGCAGGTGGCCTCCGGCCGCTTCGGTGTGACCAGCCACTACCTCACCAACTGCACCGACATCCAGATCAAGATGGCGCAGGGCGCCAAGCCCGGCGAGGGCGGCCAGCTCCCGCCCGGCAAGGTGTACCCGTGGGTCGCCGAGGTCCGCGGCTCCACCCCGGGCGTCGGCCTCATCTCGCCGCCGCCGCACCACGACATCTACTCGATCGAGGACCTGGCGCAGCTCATCTACGACCTCAAGAACGCCAACCCGTCGGCGCGGATCCACGTCAAACTCGTCGCCGAGCAGGGCGTGGGCACCGTCGCCACCGGCGTGTCCAAGACGCACGCCGACGTGGTGCTCATCTCGGGCCACGACGGCGGCACCGGCGCCAGCCCGCTCACCTCGCTCAAGCACGCGGGCGGCCCGTGGGAGCTCGGCCTGGCGGAGACGCAGCAGACACTGCTCGTCAACGGCCTGCGGGACCGGATCGTGGTCCAGGTGGACGGCCAGCTCAAGACCGGGCGCGACGTCATGGTGGCAGCCCTGCTCGGCGGCGAGGAGTTCGGCTTCGCCACCGCCCCGCTCGTCGTGGCGGGCTGCATCATGATGCGCGTCTGCCACCTCGACACCTGTCCCGTCGGCGTGGCCACCCAGAACCCGGTCCTGCGCGAGCGCTTCAACGGCAAGGCCGAGTACGTGGTGAACTTCATGGAGTTCGTCGCGGAGGAGGTGCGCGAGTACCTCGCCGAGCTGGGCTTCCGCACCCTCGACGAGGCGATCGGCCACTCCGAGTGCCTGGACATGTCCCGCGCCTTCGCCCACAACGAGCGCGTGGCCAAGCTCGACCTGCGGCCGATCTTCGCCCAGGCCGACTCGCCGTTCATGCACCAGGACCTGCGCTGCACCAAGGAGCAGAACCACAAGCTCGACGAGGCACTGGACAACCGGATCATCGCGGACGTCCGCGCCGTCGTCACCGATCCCGCCTCCGGGCCGGTCGCCCATGACTACCCCATCTGCAACGTCAACCGCTCCGTCGGCACGATGCTCAGCCACGAGATCTCCAAGGCGCACGGCGCCGAGGGGCTCCCGGACGGCTCCATCGACCTGACCTTCACCGGGTCCGCCGGCAACTCGCTCGGCGCGTTCCTCGCCCGCGGCGTGACTCTACGGGTGTGGGGCGACGCCAACGACTACGTGGGCAAGGGCCTGTCCGGCGGCCGCATCGTGGTGCGGCCCGCGAAGGACGCGGCGTCGGACTTCGTGGCCGAGGAGAACATCATCGCCGGCAACGTCCTCTGCTACGGCGCCACGGGCGGCGAGTTGTTCCTCCGCGGCATCGTGGGCGAGCGCTTCTGTGTCCGGAACTCGGGCGTCACCGCGGTGGTCGAGGGCGTGGGCGACCACGCCTGCGAGTACATGACCGGCGGCCGGGTCGTCGTCCTGGGCACCACCGGCCGCAACGTGGCCGCCGGCATGTCCGGCGGCGTGGCCTACTTCTACGACCCCGACGACGAGCTGGGCGCGAACCTCAACGGCGAGCTCGTGGACCTCGAGCCGCTGGAGGCCGACGACGTGGACTTCCTCCGCGGGATCGTGGAGCGGCACGCGGAGGAGACCGACTCCGCCCGGGCCCGGGAGATCCTCTCCGGGTGGGCCCAGAACGTGAACCACTTCGCCAAGGTCATGCCGCGCGACTACAAGCGCGTGCTGCTCGCGATCGAGCAGGCGGAGAAGGACGGACGGAACGTGGACGAGGCGATCATGGAGGCCGCAAATGGCTGACCCGAAGGGCTTTCTCAAGCACACCGAGCGGGAGCTGCCGAAGCGTCGCCCCGTGGACCTGCGGATCATGGACTGGAAGGAGGTCTACGAGTCCACGACCCTCGACAGGGACGCGCTCACGACCCAGGCCTCCCGCTGCATGAGCTGCGGCATCCCGTTCTGCCACCAGGGCTGCCCGCTGGGCAACATCATCCCCGAGTGGAACGACCTCGTGCACCGCGGCCAGTGGGACGCGGCCGTGGACCGGCTCCACGCCACCAACAACTTCCCCGAGTTCACCGGCCGACTCTGCCCCGCGCCGTGCGAGGGGTCGTGCGTCCTGGGCATCAACCAGGAGCCGGTGACCATCAAGCAGATCGAGGTGGAGATCGCCGAGCAGGCGTGGGCGGACGGCGGCATGGAGCCCATCAAGCCCTCCTTCCGCACCGGGCAGAAGGTCGCCGTCGTGGGCTCCGGTCCCGCCGGCCTGGCCGCCGCCCAGCAGCTCACCCGCGCCGGGCACTCGGTGACCGTCTTCGAGCGCGACGACCGCATCGGCGGCCTCATGCGCTACGGCATCCCCGAGTTCAAGATGGAGAAGGCGGTCCTCGACCGGCGCCTGGCCCAGATGGAGGCGGAGGGCACCGTCTTCCGTCCCGGCGTCAACGTGGGCAAGGACGTCACGGCCTCGCAGCTGCGCGCCGAGTTCGACGCGATCGTCCTGTGCGGCGG